>NZ_CEEDOS010000007.1:0-128024 GCF_979256525.1 Klenkia sp. AC732
GGGGACGAGGGCAGGATCCGGGGTCGGGGCGGGCAGCAACGCGGAGACGAGGTAGGAGGCCACCTCGCCGGGGGTGGTGCCACGGCCGAAGACCTTGTCCACGCCGAGCTCACCGGCCATCGCGGGGTCGAAGCGGGGGCCGCCGACGACCAGCAGCGGACGCTCGGGCCCCATCGCCTCGCGGAACGCCCCGGCCAGCTCCCGGGTGTTGCGCAGGTGCGCGTCCTTCTGGGTGACCACCTGGCTGACCAGCACGGCGTCGGCGCGGGCGGCGCGGGCCTGGCCCACCAGTTCCGGGACGGTGACCTGAGCGCCGAGGTTGGCGACGTCCATCTCCCGGTAGTACTCCAGGCCCTTCTCCCCCGCGAAGCCCTTGAGGTTGAGGATCGCGTCGATGCCGACGGTGTGCGCGTCGGTGCCGATGCAGGCGCCCATCACCACCAGCTTGCGGTGCAGCCGGGACTTGATGGCGCCGTTGACCTCGCTGGGGCTCAGCAGCGGGTAGGCCCGCTCCTCGACCTCCACGAGGTCGGTGTCGACCAGGTGGGACACCGACCCGTAGACGACGAAGAAGGTGAAGTCGGTGCCGATGCCGTGGCTGTGCACGACCATGGCCGGGGCGATGCCCATCTTGGTGGCCAGCTGCAGCGCGGCGCCCTCGGCGCGGGGGCCGGGCGGGACGGGCAGGGTGAACGAGGTCTGCACCATGCCGTCGCCGGTGGTGTCGCCGTAGGGACGGACGATGGTCATCGGGCCTCCATCAGCTCGGTGGCCGGGTCCAGGTGACCGGGGGCCTTGACGACGACGCCGTCCAGGCCCTTGCCGCGGTCGGCCGGGCGCTTGGTGATGCCGAACGTGCCGGCGGCGATCGAGGGCAGCAGCCCGTCGGCGGTGATCCGCTCCAGCAGGTCGACGGCCTCGCCGAGCACGGTGTGCGCCCGGGTGTCGATGAACCCGCCGGGCGGGGGTGCGAAGTCCTCGCCGAGTCCCCCGGCGGCGTCCAGCACGTAGCGCACGTTGCGCAACGCCAGGTCCCGGTCGGACAGCCACGGGGTGACGACGGCCTCAGTCATCATCCCGACCAGCAGGATCGACTGACCGGTGAGCATCCCGGCCAGGTTGAAGAAGCCGTCCAGCAGGTAGCCGCCGAACACGTCGCCGGTCATGTGCTTGGTGGGCGGCATCCACTTGAGCGGTGCGTCGGGGAACAGCGAGCGGGCCAGCATGGCGTGCGCGAGCTCCAGCCGGAAGGACTCCGGGACGGCCGGGTTGATCTCGAAGGCGTGGCCCAGGCCCAGCTGCCAGTCCTCGAGCCCGGCCTCGCGGGCGAAGCGCTCGTTGAGCAGCTGGCTGACCGTGACGGTGTGCGCCTCGTCGACGGCGTCGGCGGTGGTGAGGTAGTTGTCCTCGCCGGTGTTGATGATGATCCCGGCGCGGGCGTGCACCATCCGGCTGAACCGCTGGTCGACGAAGGTGCGGATCGGGTTGATGTCGCGGAAGAGGATGCCGTACATCGCGTCGTTCAACATCATGTCCAGCCGCTCCAGCCCGGCCAGCGCGGCGATCTCGGGCATGCACAGCCCCGAGGCGTAGTTGGTCAGCCGGACGTAGCGGCCCAGCTCCGCGCTGACCTCGTCGAGCGCGGCCCGCATCAGCCGGAAGTTCTCCTGGGTGGCGTAGGTGCCGGCGTACCCGGTGCGGGTGGCGCCCTCGGGCACGTAGTCCAGCAGGGACTGCCCGGTGGACCGGATGACGGCGATGACGTCGGCGCCGGCCCGGGCGGCGGCCTGGGCCTGCGGGATGTCCTCGTAGATGTCGCCGGTGGCCACGATCAGGTAGACCCAGGGACGTCGCGGCGGGTCGCCGTGGGTGGCCACCAGCTCCTCCCGCCGGCGGCGGGCGTCGTCCACCCGGCCCAGTCCGGCGCCGACGGCGGCCAGCGCTGCCTCCCGGGCCCGGTCGGCGTCCCCACCGGTGGGGACGGCGAAGCGGGCGGTGCCGGCGCCGACCTGCTCGGCCACGTCCTGCAGGCTCCCCGCCCGGCCCGAGGAGATCGCGTCCCAGACGGGCAGGGCGACGCCGTGCTCGAGGCCGACCTGCTCGCGGACGGTGTCGACCACCCGGTTCACCCAGGGGATCTCGCCCTCGCCGGTCACCGGGTCGGTGCCCTCCAGCCCGGCCAGCCGGAGCACCGCGCGCTCCACGGACACGGTGGTGTGCTGCCCGGCCAGGTCGATCACCGGCTGCGCGGCGCGGGCGGCGAGCTCCCGGGCGCGGATGACCAGGGCGGGGTCCAGCGTCAGGCGGGCGCTCACGGTCCTCCTCGGACGACGTCACCGGCGACGAGCAGGCCGCGGCTGGTGGGCCGGGCGCGCTCGGCGAGCACCCCGGACAGGGTCAGGTCGGTGGCCCACAGCGCCAGGTGCGCGGGTGCGCCGACGGCCAGCGGGCCCTCGGGGTGCTCGGCGCGGGCGGCGTGCCAGCCGCCGTGGGTGGCGGCGTCGTAGGCGTCGAAGGGGCGCAGCCCCGCACCCGGCGTGCGGTGGTCGACCGCGGCGTGCACGCCGCCCCACGGGTCCAGCGGGGTCACGGGGGCGTCGCTGCCCAGTGCGATGGCGACCCCGCCGTCGGACAGGTCGGCCAGCGGGTTGCAGTCCAGCGCGCGCTCCACGCCCAGCCGCTCGGCGTACATGCCGGCGTCCCCGCCCCAGGCGGCGTCGAAGGCCGGTTGCACGCTGGCCACGACGCCCCAGCGGCGCATCTCCTCGATGGCGTCGGGGCCGACCATCTCCACGTGCTCCAGCCGGTGCCGGCAGGCCCGGACGGCGTCCCGGCCCAGCTGCTCCCCCACCGCGGCGACGGCGGCCAGCACCTGGTCCACGGCGGCGTCGCCGATGCAGTGGAAGCCGGCCTGGACGCCGGCGGCGGTGCAGGCGCGGACGTGCTCGACCAGCTGGGCGGTCTCGAAGCGCAGCGCGCCGGAGGTCTCCGGCCGGTCGGTGTAGGGGGTGGACAGCGCGGCGGTGTGCGAGCCGAACGCGCCGTCGCAGAACAGGTCGCCCCCGGCGCCGGACAGGCCCAGCTCCCGGACGACGTCCAGCCCGCCGCGCTCGGACAGCTCACCCCACCAGCCCAGCACGAGCGGCCCGGGCACCTGGCGGCTCAGCGCGAGCACCCCGGCCAGGTCCTCGGCGCTGGAGACCTCGGGTCCACCCATCTCGTGCAGGCAGCCGATGCCCAGGTCGGCGGCCAGGTCCAGGGTGGCCCGCTGGGCCGCCGTGCGCTGGCCGGGGTCGACGGCGCCGTAGGCGGCCTGCCGGGCGGCGTGGTGGGCGTCCAGGCGCAGCCGGCCGTCGGCGGCGAAGCCGGGCAGGTCGGTGATCCCCGGGACCCGGTCCAGCAGGGCGGTGGAGACCGTGGCGGAGTGCACGTCGACGCGGGCCAGGTAGGCCGGCCGGTCGCCGACGACGGCGTCCAGGTCGTGCCGGGTCAGGGCCCGGCCCTCGGGCCAGGCGGTCTCCTCCCACCCGGTGCCCAGCACGATGCCGGTCGGGTGCGCGGCGACGTGCGCGGCGACGGCGGCCAGCGCCGACCGCAGGCTGTCCGCGCCGTGCAGGTCCAGCCCGGTGAGCGCCAGGCCGGTGGCCGTGGCGTGCACGTGCGCGTCGACGAACGCCGGGGTCAGCAGCGCTCCCCCGCCGTCCAGGGTGCGGGCTGCCGGTGGTGCGTCCGTGGCCGGCCCGACCCAGGCGATCGCGCCGTCGACGACGTGCACCGCGCGCCCGCGGGCGTCGCCGACCGTGACGTCGGTGACCAGGGTGCTCACGGGTGGACGCGGGGGTCGATCAGGGCCCGCACGCCGGGGGTCCGGCGGTACAGGTCCAGGGCCAGGGCGGCGTGCCCCGGCGTGTAGCCGTTCCCGATCAGCATCGTCACGTCCGCTGCCATCCCCTCGGCGCCCAGGGCCGCCGCCGGGAAGGAGGTGGCCATGGAGAAGAAGACCACGGTGCCACCGTCGGCCGTCGCGAGGACCGCCCCGTGTTCGGCGCCGGGGACGTCGACGCAGACGACGGTGACGTCGACCGGCTCGCCGACGGCGGCGGCGACCGCGAGCGGGTCGGTGGCGTCGGCGACGACGACCTCGTCGGCGAGACCGGCGGCCCGCAACGCGGCGGCCTCCCGGTCGTCGCGCACCAGGCCGACCACCCGGCGGGCGTGCGCGTCCCGGGCCGCGGCCAACGACAGGCAGCCGGACTTGCCGGCTGCCCCCACGACCAGCACCGAGGACCCGCGGCGGACCACCCGCTCGGTGGCCGCCGGTGCCCCGCAGACGTCGAGCAGGGCCAGCGCCACCGGCTCGGGCAGGTCCTCGGGCAGCACCGCGGCGATGGAGCGGGCGAAGAGCACGGCGGTGCCCCGGGCGGGCACCTGCTCGCCGCGGCCGTCCCAGCGGGTCAGGCCGTCGTCGATGCGCAGCGGGGTGAGGGTGAGCGAGACCAGGGTGGCCACCCGGTCGCCGACGGCCAGGCCCAGCGGTGAGTCGTCGCCGGCCTCGGCCACGGTCCCGATGAGCATCCCGCCGGACCCGGTGACCGGGTTCTGCATCTTGCCGCGCTCGGCCACGATCGCCAGCACGGCCGCCCGGACGGCGTCCCCGTCGCCGTCGTGGGCCTCGGTGAGCTGCCGGAAGGAGGCGGCGTCGAGGTTGAGCCGCTCGACGTCGATGCGCACCTCGTCGGGCCCGGTGGGGGCGTCGGGGTCCAGCCGGCGGGCGGCCTGGGGCAGCACCCCGGCCGGCTCCAGCACCCGGTGCACACCCAGGGCGCGCTGCACCGCCGTCGTCGACACCTGTGTCTCCTTGCTCCATCGGGGGCTCCTGCCGGAGAACCTAGCGCGTTGTGTGACTTTCGCCGTAGTTCTTCCCGTACCGTTCCCGTGTCGCCACCGGACCGGCCGGTCCGACCGCAGGACCACCGCAGGAGGACGCCGTGCTGGAGCAGCCCTACGAGTACCGCGCACGGGAGCTCGTCGAGCCCGACTGGCGGCGGCTGCCCGGGTTCGCCGACGTCACCGGGGCCCAGTGGCGCAGCGCCCAGTGGCAGCGGGTCAACTGCGTGAAGAACCTGCGCCAGCTGCGCGGGGTCTACGGCGACCTGCTCGACGAGTCCTTCTACGCCGACGTGGAGGCCGACCAGGCCGGCCGCGCGACGATGTCGCTGCTGCTGCCGCCGCAGATGCTCAACACGATCGTGCCCGACGCCGTCCCCACGACCGCGGCGGTGCTCGCCGACCCGGTGCGCCGGTACATGCTCCCGGTCGCCTCCGACCGGTACGCGGGGAGCGCGGCCAGCCACCCGCACGCCGCGCGCGACTCCCTGCACGAGCACGAGATGTGGGCCGTCGAGGGCCTGACCCACCGCTACCCCACGAAGGTGCTGGCCGAGCTGCTGCCCACCTGCCCGCAGTACTGCGGGCACTGCACCCGGATGGACCTCGTCGGCAACTCCACGCCGGCGGTCACCAAGCTCAAGTTCGACCTCAAGCCGGTCGACCGGCAGGCCGAGATGCTGGCCTACCTGCGGGCGACCCCCGGCGTCCGGGACGTCGTCGTCTCCGGCGGCGACGTGGCGAACCTGCCGTTCAAGAACCTGGAGGCCTTCGTCTCGGGCCTGCTGGAGATCGAGTCCGTGCGCGACGTCCGGCTGGCCACCAAGGCGCTGATGGGCATGCCCCAGCACTGGCTGCAGGACGACGTCGTCGCCGGGATGACCCGGCTGGCCACCACCGCGCGCTCCCGTGGGGTGTCCCTCGCCGTGCACACGCACGTCAACGCCGCGCAGTCGGTGACGCCGCTGGTCGCCGAGGCCGCTCAGGCGATGCTCGCCGCCGGGGTCCGCGACGTGCGCAACCAGGGCGTGCTGCTGCACGGGGTCAACGACACCGCCGGCCAGCTGCTGGACCTGTGCTTCGCCCTGCTCGACGGTGCCGGCATCACGCCCTACTACTTCTACATGTGCGACATGATCCCGTCGGCCGAGCACTGGCGGGTCGCGCTGGGGACGGCGCAGACCCTGCAGCACGACCTGATGGGCTACCTGCCCGGCTTCGCGACCCCGCGGATCGTCTGCGACGTGCCCTACGTCGGGAAGCGCTGGGTGCACCAGGTCGCCGAGTACGACCGGGTCCGCGGGATCAGCTGGTGGACCAAGAACTACCGCACCGGCATCGAGCGCACCGACGAGGCCGCGCTGGACCGCCGGTACACCTACTACGACCCGATCCACACCCTGCCCGAGGCCGGACAGCAGTGGTGGGCCGAGCGGGCGGTGGACCCGGTCGCCGCCGAGATGGCCGCCGTGGCCTCCCGCGAGGCGTCGGTCGCCCAGCTCCTGGGGTGAGCCCGGCCCCGGCTCGGCCGGTCGCGCCGGCGGCGGCGCACTAGCGCCGGCGCAGCGAGCCCAGCAGGTGCTTCGCGCGGGCCGGCAGGCTCGTCCGCGGGCCCTTGACCGCGGTGCCCCGGACGTCGTGCACGTCGAGCTCGTGCGCCTGCTCGGGCGTGGGGGCGGTGCCGCCCAGGTGCGCGGGCTGCCACCAGCGGTCGTCGTCGCCGGCGGGGACGTCGGGGTAGCCGGCCTGGGCCTCGGCGAGCAGGGCCTCCATGGCGACCTTGGTGCGACGCAGGATCGACTGCGCCTTCTCCCCCGGCTCGGGCACGATCGGCTCGCCGAGGAGCACGGTGACCGCGACGCCGCGCCTGAGGACGACGCTGTGGCCCTTGGTGGCGATCCGGTGCCCGCCCCAGACCGCGGCCGGGATGATCGGCACGCCGGCCTGCACGGCCATCCGCGCGGCGCCGGCCTTGAGGTCCTTGACGGTGAAGGAGCTGGAGATGGTCGCCTCGGGGAAGACCCCGACGACCTGGCCGTCCTTCAGCGCCTCCACGGCGACGTCGAAGGCCGCGGCGCCGGCTGTGCGGTCGACCGGGATGTGCTGCATGGCCCGCATGAAGGGCCCGGCGAACCAGTGCCCGAACACCGAGGCCTTGGCCATGAAGCGCACCAGCCGGTGCTGGGGCAGCGCGCCCAGGCCCAGGTAGGTGAAGTCGAAGTAGCTGACGTGGTTGCTGGCGATGACCGCGCCGCCCGTGGTCGGCACGTGCTCCTGGCCGCGGACGTCGAAGCGGAAGCCGAAGGCCGTGAAGACCACCAGGCAGACCCGGATGACGAACCGGTAGGGCCGGTCCCGCGGGTCCGGTGAGGGTCCGAAGAGGTCCCGGCGGATCACGTCGCGGAGGCTGGCCGTGTACATGCTGCGGACCCTAACGGCCGGTCGTGAGCCGTAGCCGGACGGCTCGGACGCGTTCCGCTGCCCCCTCGCCGTCCCGGCCCCCGCTCAGCACAACGACAGCTGCTCGGGCTCCACCCGGTCGCTGACCGCCACCGGCCGGTCGGGCAGCGACCCGCGGGGGAAGCTGGCCGCGTCGTCGCCGGGGAGGCCGCCGTCCAGGCCCCGGGCCGCTCCCCCGCTGTGCGCGTCCAGGCCGTGGGCGGCCAGCATCGGGGCCACCCGGGCAGCCAGCCAGGTCCGGTAGTCCGCGGACACGTAGGCCCCGCGGCCGTACATCGTGCGGTAGCGGCTGACCAGCCGGGGGTGCTCCCGGGACAGCCAGGTGGTGAACCACTCGCGGGCGCCCGGGCGCAGGTGCAGCGGCACCACGGTCACCCCGGTGGCCCCGGCCTCGGCGACCGCGGCGATCGCCTTCTCCAGGTGCTCGCGCTGGTCGGTCAGGCCCGGCAGCACCGGGGCCAGGAAGACCCCGCACGGCAGCCCGGCGTCGGTGATCTGCCGGACCAGCTCCAGCCGCGCCTTCGGTGTGGGCACCCCGGGCTCCAGCGAGCGGTGCAGCTCGTCGTCCCAGATGGCCAGCGAGACGCCCATGCCGATCGGCACGTCCCTGCTGGCCGCGGCCAGCAGCGGCAGGTCGCGGCGGGCCAGCGTCCCCTTGGTGAGGATCGAGAACGGGGTGCCCGACCGGGCCAGCGCCTCGATCACGCCCGGCATCAGCCGGTACCGGCCCTCGGCCCGCTGGTAGGGGTCGGTGTTGGTGCCCAGCGCGACGTGCTCGCGCTTCCACGACGCCCGGGCCAGCTCGCGGCGCAGCACCTCGACGATGTTGGTCTTGACCACGATCTCCTGGTCGAAGTCGGCCCCGGTGTCCAGCTCCAGCCACTCGTGGGTGCCGCGCGCGAAGCAGTAGACGCAGGCGTGACTGCACCCTCTGAAGGTGTTGATCGTGTAGCCGAACGGCATGGCCGAGCCCTTGGGCACGGCGTTGAGCGCCGACTTGGACCGGACCTCGTGCAGGGTCAGGCCGGGGAACTCGGGCACCTGCAGGCTGCGCAGCAGGCCGGCGACGGTGGGCAGCCCGGGGAGCGTCGTGGGCTCCTCGAGGTCGAGCCGCTGGGCGTCCCATCGCATGCGCCCAGTCGAACACACGTTCGGGCCCTTGTCGACGAGCCGACGCCCGCTGCCCGTCCGTGTCTGTGGGGATGCCCGACCGCCGTCGGTTCAGGGTGGGGGTTCGCCGACGTCGAGGCGACCGACGAGGCCGTCGCGCACCGTCAGGGTGTGCAGCACCGTGGTGTCGGACAGCACGTCGCCATCGGTGTCCCGCACGACCTGGTGCACCGTCACCGCCAGTCCCCCGCCGGTCGCCCGGACCTCCAGGGGTCTGAGGGTGAGGCGGAGGTCGAGACCCTGCGCGGTCAGGTGCGCCGCGACGGCGTCCTGCCCCCGGACCCGGCCCCCGGACCAGGGCTCCGGCCAGTCGACGTCGGGGTGCAGGCACGCCACCACCGCGGGGACGTCGCCGGCCGACCAGGCCGCGTACAGCGCCGGTACGTCCGGCGTCGACCCGGGGTGGAGGGTCAGAGCGGCGGCCGGTCCTCGTAGAAGGTCGTCAGCACGACCGTGGTCCGGGTCGTGACGTTCGCCGCCGCCCGGATCTCGGCCAGCAGGCCCTCCAGCGCGTCGGGTGAGGCCACCCGCACCTTGAGCATGTAGCTGTCGGGCCCGGCCACCGAGTGGCAGGCCTCGATCGCGGTCAGGTGCGCCAGCCTGGCGGGGGCGTCGTCGGGCTGGGCGACGTCGATGGGGGTGATCGACACGAAGGCCACCATCGGCAGGCCGACCGCCTTCGCGTCGACCTTCGCCGCGTAGCCCCTGATCAGCCCCCGCTGCTCGAGCCGGCGGACCCGCTGGTGCACCGCGGAGACCGAGAGGCCCACCTTCTCGGCCAGCTCGGTGTAGCTGGCCCGCCCGTCCCGGGCCAGTGCGGCCAGCAGCGCCCGGTCGACGTCGACCGCCCGCACCTCGACCGCCCGCGCCTCGACCGGCCGCGCCTCGACCGGCCGAGCCTCCAGCGGTGCGGCCGCGGGCACGGTGGCGAGGGGTTCAGCCGGCAGTTCGGTCGCGCTCACGGGGTCCCTCGTTCAGCAGTCGGAGGCCGTCCTCGGAGTTGACGGCCGGGTCCCCGAGCGGGGTCGAGGTGTGCAGCCTCCCGGGTCGTGACCAGCGCAGACACCCCAGCCGGGGTGGGCCCAGGGACGACGGCGGTCTGCACCCTCGCAGACTAGCCACGGGGTGTGACGGTCCCGATCGTCGTCCACAGTCGTTGTCAGGCCGTTACCGTCCCGGGCGTGACGACGATGCTGCTGGACGCGGCGAGCCTGTACTTCCGGGCCTTCTACGGGGTGCCCACGACGGTGACGGCCCCCGACGGCCGGCCGGTGAACGCCGTCCGGGGGTTCCTGGACATGACCGCGCGACTGGTCGTCGCGCACCGGCCGACCCGGTTCGTCGCCTGCTGGGACGACGACTGGCGGCCGGCCTTCCGCACCGACGCGGTGCCCTCGTACAAGGCGCACCGCCAGTCCGCCGAGGGCGGCGAGGAGGTCCCCGACGAGCTGGGCCCGCAGGTCCCGGTGCTCGTCGACGTGCTCGCCGCAGCCGGGTTGGAGCGGGTCGGTGCCCCCGGCTACGAGGCCGACGACGTGATCGGCACCCTGGCCACCCGGGCCCGCGGGCCGGTCGACGTCGTCACCGGGGACCGGGACCTGTTCCAGCTGGTGGACGACGCCCGCGGCGTCCGGGTGCTGTACACCGCCCGCGGCGGGATCGGTGACCTCGACCTGGTCGACGAGGGCGCGGTCGCCGCGAAGTACGGCGTGCCGGGGAGGTCCTACGCCGACTTCGCCGTCCTGCGCGGGGACCCCAGTGACGGCTTGCCCGGGGTCAAGGGCGTCGGGGAGAAGACCGCCGCCGCCCTGGTCAACGCCTTCGGGTCGCTGGCCGGCATCCGGGAGGCGGCCGCCCGGACGGCGGTGCCCAAGGCGCCGCTGACGGCGTCGGTGCTCAAGAAGCTGCACGAGGCCTCGGCCTACCTGGACGTGGCCCCGGCCGTGGTCGAGGTGGTCTGCGACATCGACATGCCGGCGGTCGAGGGTCACCTGCCCAGCCGCCCGGCCGACCCCGACCGGCTCACCCACCTGGCGGAGGAGCACGGCCTGCAGACCTCGGTCCGCCGGCTGGGTGCTGCCCTGGAGTGGCCCGGCTTCGTCGGCTGAGACGACGCCGGCCGGTCACCCCGGGGCAGGGTGACCGGCCGGGGCCGTCGGTGCGGGCTGGGGTCAGCCCTCCTGCCAGGTGTAGGCGGCGTCGTCGCTGGTGACCTCGATGGTGATCGAGACCTCCTCGTCGTCGCCGGTCGTGCCGGTGCAGGTGTAGGTCTCCCCGACCTCGACGGTCATGTCGTCGGGGCAGGACAGGTCGAGGGAGACGTTCTCGCGCTCCTCGAACTGGGCGGCCACGTCGCGCTGCACGGCCTGCGGGTCGAGCTTCGTGGAACCCAGGACCATCGGCAGGACGATCGCGGCCGCGATGACGACCAGGGCGAGTGCCGCCAACCCGATGATGAGACCCAGCGGCTTCTTCTTCGCCGGGGCCGCGGGTGCCCCGCCCCAGCCGCCGGCCTGACCCTGCTGGCCGTACTGGCCGGGCTGCCCGTAGGCGCCCTGCTGGCCGTACTGGCCCTGCCCGTACTGCTGGCCCTGCTGGCCCTGCCCGTACTGCTGGCCCGCGCCGTACTGACCGGGCTGGCCCTGGCCGTACTGCTGACCGCCGGGGCCGTACTGACCCTGCTGGCCGGGCTGCTGCCCGTACTGGCCCTGCTGGCCGGGCTGCCCGTAGCCGGGCTGGCCGTACTGCTGGGCCGACTGTCCGTACTGCGGGGAGGGACCGGCCGACGGCGCCCCCGAGGGGCCCTGCTGGCCCCAGGCGGACGGTGCGCCCCCGTACTGGCCCTGCCCGACGGGCGGGGACTGGTCGCCCGGGCCCGAGGCCCAGCCACCCGCCCCCGACTGCTGGCCGCCCTGCGACCACGAGGACTGCGGCGGACCCGACTGCGACGGCGAGGACTGCGACGACGAGGACTGCGACGACGGTGCGCCACCGGACCAGCTGGAGGCACTGGACGAACCGGTGTTCGGCCCCTGCCCCTGTCCCTGTGCACCCGACCAGCCACCGGACTGCCCCCAGCCGGACGCACCCGGCTGCCCGCCGGACTCACCCTGCGGGTCGCGCAGCGGGATCATCCGGGTGGAGCCGGGACCGTCGTCGGGACCCTGCGGAGGGGTGCTGTCGGCACCCTCGGCCGGGGACCCGCCGGTGGGCGCCGAGCCGTCGGACCCCTGGCCGGTCCACCACGGCGTCTCGGCCGGGCGCTCCGGGGTCTGGTCCCCGTGCTGCTGGTCGCCACCCTGCGGCGGGTTGGTCATCGTCGCTCCCTCGGTACGTGTGGCTCGCGTCGCCCGGTGGACGACGTCCCGGACGTGGGATGCGCCGCCCGGGCGGCACGATTGTCCACCACACCCCCTCCCGGCACCGGGCGAACCGCGACGGGCCGGCGGGGGCGGCGACGGGTGGGTGACGGGTGGGTGATGACGGCCGGGTGGCTCAGCCGGAGACGGCGACCGCCACGACGCCCCGCCGGACGCGGTCGACGGCGGCCCGGGCCACCCCGGCGACGGGCCCGTCGGCGACCTTGGCCAGCTGGTCGAGCAGGTCGACCAGCTGCCGCGCCCAGCGGACGAAGTCCCCGCCGGAGAGCTCGGTGCCGGCCTCCTCCGCGCCGGCCAGCACCCGGTCGAGGGTCTGCCCGTCCGCCCAGCGGTAGGCCGCCCAGGCGAACCCCAGGTCCAGGTCGCGGCTGGGGCGCACGCCGTGGTCGGACTCGACGGCCCGCAGGTCGACCTGCACCCGCCGCATCGCCGCGATGCTGGCCGCGACGGGCCCCGCCGGCACCGAGGGCTGCGCCGGGGACTCCCGCCGGGCCTCGAAGACCAGGGTGGACACGCACGCGGCCAACTGCGCGGGGTCCAGGCCCGTGAACGCCCCGGCGCGCAGGCACTCCGCGGTCAGCAGGTCGGCCTCGGACCAGATGCGGGCCAGCCGCCGGCCGTCCGGGGTCACCACGGGCGCCTCCACCGACGGGTGCGGCCCGGGCGTGTCCACGTCCGCCGCGGACGGCGCGTCGGGCAGCAGGTAGCCCAGCTGCTCGAGCACGTCGCAGGTCCGGTCGAACTGCCGGGTGAGCGAGCCGGTGCGCTCGTCCATCCGGCGGCGCAGGTCCTCGGCCTCCCGCAGCGACCGCAGCCAGCGGTCGGCCCCCCGGACCCGCACCTCTCGGTCGGGCAGGGCGTGCACCGGGTGCTGGCGCAGGGCGTGCCGGAGGTCCGACAGCACCGGGTCCTCCCCAGCGGTCGAGCGGGCCCGGGTCTTCCGGGCACCCAGCTCGTTCTCGACCCGGGTCTCGCGCAGCACGGCCGCCAGGTCCCGCCGGGCGTGCGGGCTGCGGTGGTTGAACGCCTTGGGGATGCGCATCCGGGCCAACGCCTCGACGGGGGTGGGGAAGTCGATGGGCCCCAGCCGCCCCGCCCACTTGTCCTCGGTGAGCACCAGTGGTCGGGGGTCGCCCAGCTCGGTGATGCCGGGGTCCAGCACCACGGCCAGCCCCTGACGCCGCCCCGACGGGACCCGGACGACGTCCCCCGGCCGCAGCGCCATCAGTGCTTCGGCGGCCTCCAGGTGCCGGCGGGACTGGGTGTCGCGGGACAGCGCCTTCTCGCGCTCGCTGATCTCCTGGCGCAACCGGGCGTACCCCGCGACGTCACCCAGGTCGGTGCTGACCTGCGCCTGCAGCGCGAGGGCCTCCTCCTCGTGCCGGGCCGCCGAGCGGGCCAGGCCCACCACCGACCGGTCGGCCTGGAACTGGGCGAAGGATGAGCCCAGCAGCTCACGGGCGTGCTCCCGGCCGAACGAGCCGACCAGGTTGACGGCCATGTTGTAGCTGGGCCGGAAGGAGGACCGCAGCGGGTAGGTGCGGGTGCTGGCGAGCCCGGCGACCGTGGCCGGGTCGACCCCGGGCGCCCACACGACGGCGGCGTGTCCCTCCACGTCGATGCCGCGCCGCCCGGCCCGGCCGGTGAGCTGGGTGTACTCCCCCGGCGTGACGTCGACGTGGGCCTCGCCGTTCCACTTGACCAGCTTCTCCAGCACCACGGTGCGAGCCGGCATGTTGATGCCCAGCGCCAGGGTCTCGGTGGCGAAGACGGCCTTGACCAGGCCCCGGACGAAGAGCTCCTCGACGGTCTCCTTGAACGCCGGGACCAGGCCGGCGTGGTGCGCCGCGAGCCCGGCGAGCAGGCCCTCCCGCCACTCCCAGAAGCCCAGCACGTGCAGGTCGGCGTCGTGCAGCGACCCGGTGTGCCGCTCGATGACCTCGGCGATCTCCGCCCGGTCGGCCTCGTCGGTGAGCCGCAGCCCCGAGCGCAGGCACTGCTCCACCGCCGCGTCACAGCCCTTGCGGCTGAAGACGAACGTGATCGCGGGCAGCAGCCCGGACCGGTCCAGTCGGGTGAGCACCTCGTCCCGGCCCGGTGGGACGTAGCGGGGGCGGTGGTCGTAGCGGTCCCGGGAGTCCCGGCCGCGCCGGCCCCCACCGCCGTGCCAGGAGTCCAGCCGGCGCTCCTGCTCCTTGACGTAGCGCACCAGCTCCGGGTCCACGACGGCCGACCCGCGCTGCCGGGTCGACAGCTCGCGCCCGGCCGGTGCGGCGTCCTCGGCGGCGACGTGTGCGACCGGCCGCAGTGCGAACAGGTCGAACAGCCGGCCGCCCACCAGCATGTGCTGCCACAGCGGGATGGGCCGGACCTCGCTGACCACCACCTTCGTGTCCCCGCGGACCGTGACCAGCCAGTCGGCGAACTCCTCGGCGTTGCTCACCGTCGCCGACAGCGACACCAGCGCCACGTCGTCCGGGAGGTGGATGATCACCTCCTCCCACACCGCGCCACGGAACCGGTCGGCCAGGTAGTGCACCTCGTCCATGACGACGTAACCCAGCCCGCGCAGCGCCGGGGAGTCGGCGTAGAGCATGTTGCGCAGCACCTCGGTGGTCATCACCACCACGGGGGCGTCCCCGTTGACCGCGTTGTCCCCGGTGAGCAGGCCGACCTTCTCCGGGCCGTAGCGGTCCACGAAGTCGGCGTACTTCTGGTTGGACAGCGCCTTGATCGGCGTCGTGTAGAACGCCTTGCGCCCCTCGGCCAGGGCCTTGTGCACCGCGAACTCGCCGACCACCGTCTTGCCGGCGCCCGTCGGCGCGCACACCAGGACGCCGGACCCGTCCTCGAGCGCCTCGCAGGCCTCGACCTGGAAGGGGTCCAGGCTGAACCCGAGGTCGACGGTGAAGTCGGAGAGCAGGGGGTGCCTCCCCCGGCGCCGGCTCGCTGCGTACCGCTCGGCAGGGCTGGACATGCCCCCACGGTAGGCGCTGGGTACGACACTCACCGGCGGTCGGCGCCCACCACGGCCAGCGCCCCGGGGACGACGACGGTCTCCGCCGGCAGCCCGCCGACCGGTTCGCCGTCCGCCCAGGTGGTGAGGGCCGCGACCGACGGTCCGGCGCCCTCGACCCGCACGGTGCGGGCCCGGTGCACGCTCACCGCGGGGTGCTCGACGTGCGTGCCGGCGGCCAGCCGGGGTCGGGTGCGGACCAGGTCGAGGCGGGTCACCGGCCCGATCACGGTGACGTCGAGCAGGCCGTCGGTGGGGTCCGCCGTGGGGCAGATGCGCAGTCCGCCGCCGTAGCAGGGGGTGTTGCCGACGGCGACCAGGGTGACCTCGTGGAGGGTGGCGACCCCGTCGAGCACCAGCCGGACGGCGCGCGGCCGCAACCGGGCCAGCTCGACGGCGATCGCCAGGTCGTAGCGGCGGGGGCCGCGCGGCCAGCGCAGCCGGTTGACCCGGTCGCTGACCACCGAGTCGAACCCGCAGCACAGCACGGTGGCCCACCAGCGGTCCCCGGTCCGGGCCAGGTCCAGCCGGGTGACGGCGCCGCGGGCCAGGTCGTCGACGGCCGCGCGGGCGGCGGCCACCGGGTCCGGGGGCACGCCGAGGGCCAGCGCCAGGTCGTTGCCCGTCCCGGCCGGCAGGACGCCCAGCGGGACGCCGGAGCCGGCCAGGCCCTGGACCGCGGCGTGCGCGACGCCGTCCCCACCGAGGGCGAGGACGGCGTCCAGACCAGGGGCCGTCCGGGCCACCAGGGCCTCAGCAGAGGCCCGGTCGGGGGCGAGGAGCGGGGTCAGCTCCACGTCGGCCAGCCGGGCCGTCACGGCGTCGACCACCCCGGCGGCGCGCCCGCGGCCGGCGGCGGCGTTCACCAGCAGGCCGACGCGCACGCCCTCAGTCCCGGGGTGGCGGGGGCTCGTCGTCCAGCCGGGAGGGGCTGGGGTCCAGCGGGGAGGCCTCGTCGTCGTCCAGGTCGTGGAAGCCGGCCAGGGCGTCGCGCTTGGCGCGGCGCTTGTCCACCAGCCGGGCGATCTGGATGGCGACCTCGAACAGCACGCACATGGGCAGCGCCATGAGCAGCAGGGTGAACGGGTCCTGGGTGGGGGTGATGAAGGCGGCGAAGACGATGGTGAGGAAGAAGATCCAGCGCCGGGACTTCGACAGCACCTCGTAGGACAGGACGCCGATCAGGTTGAGCGCGACCGCGATCAACGGCAGCTCGAAGGAGACGCCGAAGGCCAGCAGGATCGAGATGACGAACCCGATGTAGTCCTGCGCGGTCAGCGCGATCGTCACGTTCTCGCCGGCCAGCCCCAGCAGCAGGGTCAGGCCGGCCTTGAGGGAGATGTAGGCCAGCACGGCACCCAGCGCGAACAGCGAGCTCGCCGCCGCCACGAAGGTCACGCCGTACCGCTTCTCGTTGGCCTTCAGCCCCGGGGTGAGGAAGCCCCACACCTGCCACAGCCAGAACGGCGCGGACACCACGATGCCGGCGATGAACGCGATCTTCAGGCGGATCAGCGCACCGCCGAAGACGTCGGTGACCAGCAGCCGGCAGTCCTCGCCGTCGACGCCGGACTCCAGCCGGTTCTCCGCCGGCACCCCGCAGTAGGGGGCCCGGATGAACTGGCCCAGCCCGTGGTCGTACCACCAGAAGCAGACGGCGGTGCCGATCAGGATGAAGAACAGCGCGACGGCGATCCGGTTGCGCAGCTCCTTGAGGTGCGAGATCAGCGTCATCGTCGCTGCCTCGTCACGGGGCGGCTTCTTGCGCCGCCGACCGAGGCGCGGTCGGCTGGCCTCGGTCGTGCTCACCGGGCGGGGGTGACCGGGGTCAGCGGGGGCCGTCGACCGGGCTGGTGCCCGGCTGGGGTGCGTTCGCCCGGGCGCGGGCCTCGGCGGCGCGCGCCTCGGCGGCCCGGGCCTCGGCCTCGTAGTCCGGGGTGAGCGGGGCGGCCGGCGGGACGATCTCCCCGCGCACGGTCTTCGCCTCGTCCTTGCTGCGGACGTCGTCGTCCTTCATGCCCTTCATCTCGCCCTTGAAGATCCGCATGGAGCGGCCCAGCGAGCGGGAGGCGTCCGGCAGCTTCTTGTAGCCGAACAGCAGCAGGATGGCCAGGATGATCAGGCCGATCTCGAGCGGGCCGAGACTCACAGGGTCCTCCGTGGGGTGAGGGGGCTCCTCGCGGACTGTACGCGGGGGGTGTCGCTGGGCGTTCGCGTCGCAGGGGCCGTCCGGACGGGTGTCACCGCTGGCCGGAGCGGGTCTCCTGCTGGGCGGTCCGGGCCGCGGCGGCCGCGGCCAGTGCGGTCTGGAGCTGGGCCGCCACGGGGGCGACGTCGCGCTGCAGCAGGCCGATCTCACGGACCAGCCGGTTGCGGGCACCGAGCAGCCCGTAGGCCAGCACGCCGAGCGCGAGCACGGCGAGCACGGCGACGACGACCCACACGATCAGCACGACCACACCCCGACCCTAGCCGCCGGCAACGACAGCGGGGACCGTGACCCGGCCCGTCAGCCCTGGTAGCGGGCCAGCGCGGCCCGGGCGTCGGCGGCCACCTCGTCGGCCAGCTCGCGCGGCTCGACCACCACGGCGGCGCCGCCCAGGGAGGCCACCAGGCGCCGCGCCCACGCCGGGTCCGCCGTCCGGACGGCGACCGCGAGGCCCCCGTCGGGGAGCGGCTCGACGTCCTCGACCGGGTAGTAGTCGGCGACCCAGCGGGCCGAGCGGGCCAGCTGCAGGCGGACCAGCGGCTGCTCGGCGTCGGGCACGTAGAGGCCGTCGGCCAGGTCCCGCTCCTGCGCCTGCTCGGGCGGCGCGGACGCCTCGTCCAGCACGGCGACGTCGTCGACCCGGTCCAGCCGGAACAGCCGCACGCCCTCGGCCCGCCGGCACCAGGCCTCCAGGTACCAGTGCCCGTCGACCAGCAGCAGCCGCATCGGGTCCACGGTGCGCTCGGTCCGCTGGTCGCGGGAGGGCACGTAGTAGTGCAGGTGCAGGGCCCGCCGGGCCTCCAGCCCCTGCCGGACGACGGCCAGGGCCTGGGCGCGAGCGTCGATGCTCACCGACACCGCACCGGCCAGGTCGGCCGGCTCCCCGGCGGCCGCAGACACCTTGACCAGCGCCCGGCTGACCGCCTCGGTCTCGGCCAGCCCGGGCAGCTCCAGCAGCGTGCGCAACGCGACGATCAGCGCGACCGCCTCGTCGGTCGCCAACCGCAGCGGGCGGGCCAGACCGGCGGTGTCGGTGACCCGCACCCGGTCACCCTCGAAGGACAGGTCGATGAGGTCACCGGGGCCGTGGCCGGGCAGCCCGCACAGCCACAGCAGCTCCAGGTCCTTGCGCAGCTGCGCCTCGGTCACCCCGAAGTCGCGGGCGGCGTCGGCCATCAGCACCCCGGCCGGTCGGGCCTCCAGGTAGGGCACCAGGGCCAGCAGCCGGGTCATCCGGTCGGCGGTCGGGGCGCTCATCGCGGGCCTCCCATGGCGGCGAGCCGGGTCAACCGCTCGACGACGGCCTGGCGGACCTCGGGCGGGGACTCCACCAGCACGTCGGGCCCGTGCGCAGCCAGCTCGTCGGCGAGCCCCCACGGCTCCGTGGTGTGCAGCTCGAGCCGGTCCTCCCCGTCCGGTGCCGGGTCCAGCGCGATGGCCCGACGGCGCAGGCCGACCGCCGCCCCCGGGCGCGCGCGGACCACCACGACGGTCTCCTTGCGGCCCACCTGCTGGGCCACGACGGCGGCCAGGTCGACGTCGGCGGGCGGGGTGAAGGCGTCGGGCGGACCACTGACGCGCGGCGTGCCGGTCACCCGGGACAGCCGGAACACCCGCGGGGCCGCGCGGTCCAGGTCGTGGCCGACCAGGTACCAACGGCCGTGCCAGGCCACCACGCCCCACGGCTGGACGCGCCGCTTGACGCCGGCGTCCTCGTCGGGCCGGGTGTAGGTGAAGGTGAGCAGCCGACGGTCCCGGGCGGCGGAGTAGCAGGCGTCGAAGGACGGCTCGCCGGCGTCCAGCCGGGGCTGCAGCGGCAGTCCGCGCTCCCCGTCGACGTCGATGCCGGCGGCCCGCAGCTTCACCAGAGCCCCCTGGGCCGCGCCACCGAGCTGCGCGGACTGCCACAGCCGCAGCGCCAGGCCGACGGCGGCGGCCTCCTCGCCGGTGAAGGCGATCTCGGGCAGCTCGTACTCCGAGCGCGCGATCCGGTAGCCGTCCTCGACGTCGAACGCGCTGGTCCGGCCCGTCTCCAGGGGGACCCCCAGCTCGCGCAGGTCGGCCTTGTCGCGCTCGAACATGCGCTTGAAGGCCTCGTCGGCCCGCTCGGACCCGTCGGCCGGCTCGTAGCCGGGGACCGTGGTGCGGATCCGCTCGGCCGAGACGTACTGCCGGGTGCCCAACAGCGCGAAGACCAGGTTGACCAGTCTCTCCGCACGCTTGGCCGACACGCCTCCCAGGCTAGTGGTCCCCCGTAGGTTGGGCCGGTGGGCATCTCCGACGCACCTGGCTCCCGGATCCGCTGGCGACGCGGGACGGTGACCGCCCTGGGCCGGACCTGGCGGGACTCCCTCGAGCTCGAGGTCACGGTCCCCGGGGACGGCGACCTGCGCGCCCTCGCGCACCCCTCCGTCGTCGGCACCCCGCAGGTCGGCGACGACGTGCTGCTGAACACCACCGCCTGGGCCCAGCGCCTGGGGACCGGCGGCTACGCCCTCGTCGTCGCCGTGCCCGACCGGCTGCCCCCCGACCCCAGCGGCCCCGGCCACCTGGTCAAGGGCCGGTACACCGGGCTGCAGGTCACCGTGCAGGGCGTGGACGAGCAGGAGACCCCGCACCACCGGGTCATCGCCGAGGCCGAGGACGTCGACGGCATGCCGGTCGTCGTCGCGGACCTGCACTCCGCGCTGCCCGCCGTCCTCGCCGGCGTGCTCGCCACCGGGCCGGACCTCCGGGTCGCCTACGTGATGACCGACGGCGGGGCGCTGCCCGCCGCCTTCTCCCGCACCCTGGACGCCCTCGCCCCGACCCTGGCCGGAGTCGTCACCGTCGGCCAGGCGTTCGGCGGGGACCTGGAGGCGGTCACCGTGCACACCGGGCTCCTGGCCGCCCGGCACGTGCTGCAGGCCGACGTCACCGTCGTCGCGCAGGGGCCGGGCAACCTGGGAACCGGGACGCCGTGGGGCTTCTCCGGCGTGGCCGCGGGCGAGGCCTGCAACGCCGTCCACGTGCTGGGCGGGCGGACCGTCGGGGCGCTGCGCATCTCCGACGCCGACCCCCGCCCGCGGCACCGCGGGGTCTCCCACCACTCCCTCACCGCGTTCGGCCGGGTGGCCCTCGGCGGCGTCACGCTGGTCGCCCCGCGCGGGCTCCCCTCGGACCTGGGCAGCCAGGTGGCCGAGGACCTCGCCGGTCAGCCCGAGCGGAACCCCGTCGTCTGGGTACCCGTCGAAGGGCTCGACGACGCCCTCGCCGCCTCGCCCGTGCGGCTGTCGACCATGGGCCGGGGCCTGGCGGAGGAGCGGGCCTACTTCCTGGCCCAGGCCGCCGCCGGTCGGCACGCCGCGCACCTGGCGGGCCCCTCCTGATGGTCCGCCCCGGCCCGTCCGGCGCCCAGCTGCGCTGGGTCGTCGCCACGGCGGCGCCGGAGGCGACGGTGCTGGCCGTCGTCGGGCTGCGGGACCGGAGCTCGCCGTGGCGGGTGTCGTTGTCCGACGGCCGGGACGTCGTCCTGCGCGTCGGGGGTGACGTCGGGCTGCTGCGCGCCGAACTGGCCGGCCTGCGGGCTGCCGGGGCGGCGGGGCTGCCGGCCCCGCGCGTGCTGGGGTCGGCTCTGGACCGCACCCCTGCGTTGCTGCTGACCCTGGCGCTGCCCGGGACCAGCGTCATCCCACCCGTCCGGGACGACGCCCGGCTGGCCGCACTGGGCGCAGCGGCCGCCCGGGTGGCGGCCGTCGCTCCCCCGCCCGGGCTCGACCGGGTCGACTCCCCCATCGGCGGGGTCGACTTCGCTGCCCTGCGGACGGCGTTCCCCCGCCCGCTCCTCACCGAGGCGGAGGCGGCCCTGGCCGCCCGCGGTGCCCACGAGGGGCCGCTGGGCTTCGTGCACGGGGACCTCTGGCACGGGAACACGCTGTGGACGCCGGACGGCACGCTGACCGGACTGCTGGACTGGGACTGCTCCGGCACGGGCCCGGTCGGGCTGGACCTGGGCTCGGCCCGGTTGGACGCGGTGCTCTGCCACGGGCCCGGCGCCGAGGAGCCGGTGCTGGCCGGCTGGTCCGCCGCCGGCGGGCCGGACGTCGACGTCGCCCGCTGGGACCTGGTCGCAGGGCTGGCGACCCCGCCGACGATGGACTGGTTCGTCGACGCGATCGCCGGCCAGGGCCGCCCCGACCTGGGTGCGGCGCTGCTCATCGAGCGCCGCGACGAGTTCCTCCGGGCTGCCCTCTGACCGACCTCACATGGAGGCGATGAGCTTCTCCACGCGCTCGTCGACGGACTTGAACGGGTCCTTGCACAGCACGGTCCGCTGGGCCTGGTCGTTGAGCTTGAGGTGCACCCAGTCGACGGTGAAGTCGCGCCGCTTGTCCTGGGCCTTGCGGATGAAGTCCCCCCGCAGCTTGGCCCGGGTGGTCTGCGGCGGCACGTTCTTGGCCTCGAAGACGGCCGGGTCGTGGGTGACCCGCTCGACCTGCCCGGCCCGCTCCAGCAGGTAGTAGAGGCCGCGGCCGCGGCGGATGTCGTGGTAGGCCAGGTCGAGCTGGGCGATCCGCGGGGCGGACAGCGACAGGTCGTGCTTGGCCCGGTACCGCTCGATGAGCGAGTGCTTGATGGCCCAGTCGACCTCGCGGTCGACGAGGGACAGGTCGCCGGTGTCGACGGCCTTGAGGGTGCGGCCCCACAGCTCCAGCATCTGCCGGTGCACCGGGCCCAGGCCCTCGCGGTCGACGTACTCGGCGGCCCGGTCGTGGTACTCGGTCTGGATCTCCAGGGCCGACATCTCGCGGCCGTTGGCCAGGCGGACCTTGCGCCGGCCGGTGAGGTCGTGGCTCATCTCCCGGATGGCCCGGATCGGGTTCTCCAGGGTCATGTCCCGCACGGCCACGCCGTCCTCGATCATCCGCAGCACCAGGTCGGTGATGGTGACCTTGAGCAGCGTCGTCGTCTCGCTCATGTTCGAGTCGCCGACGATGACGTGCAGGCGGCGGTAGCGCTCGGCATCGGCGTGCGGCTCGTCGCGGGTGTTGATGATCGGCCGGGACCGGGTGGTGGCGCTGGAGACGCCCTCCCAGATGTGCTCGGCCCGCTGGCTGACGCAGTAGACCGCGCCGCGGGGGGTCTGCAGCACCTTGCCGGCACCGACCACGATCTGCCGGCTCACCAGGAACGGGATGAGCACGTCGGCCAGCCGGGAGAACTCCCCGTGTCGGCCCACGAGGTAGTTCTCGTGGCAGCCGTAGCTGTTGCCGGCGGAGTCGGTGTTGTTCTTGAACAGGTAGATGTCGCCGCTGACGCCCTCGTCGTTGAGGCGCTGCTCGGCGTCGACGAGCAGGCCCTCGAGGATCCGCTCCCCCGCCTTGTCGTGGACGACGAGCTCGGTGAGGTCGTCGCACTCGGCGGTGGCGTACTCGGGGTGGCTGCCCACGTCCAGGTACAGCCGCGAGCCGTTGCGCAGGAACACGTTCGAGCTGCGCCCCCAGGAGACGACGCGGCGGAAGAGGTAGCGCGCCACCTCGTCGGGTGAGAGCCGGCGCTGACCCTGGAAGGTGCACGTGACGCCGTACTCGGTCTCGATGCCGAAGATCCTGCGGTCCACGCCGTCGAGCCTAGGCCTGTGTGTCGTCTGGGGCCGGGTGGTCGCCCAGCCCGGGCGGCGTGCCCGGCGCGGGGGCGCTGGGCAGGTGGTTGGGCGCCTCGGGGGTGGTCTCCCCGGTGACGGCGTCGTCGGCAGCGGTGTCGTCGGACAGCAGGCCGCGCAGGGCCGCGCCGACGATCCGCCGGAACGCCCGCTTGGGACGGCGCCGGTCCAGGACCGCCACCTCCAGCTGCTCGGCCGGCAGGCTGGCGTGCCCGCCGCCGTTGGCCTGGGTGGACGCACTGGCCGCGGACAGTGCCCGAACGCCCACCGCCAGCGCCTCGGCCAGGCCCAGCCCGGGACGGAAGTGCTCGCGAAGGGTGGCAGTGACGGCCTCGGCCTGCCCGCCCATGACGACGAAGTCGGGCTCGTCGACGACCGAGCCGTCGAAGGTCAGCCGGTAGAGCTGGTCGGACTCGGGGGTGGTGCCCACCTCGGCGACGCAGAGCTCCACCTCGAAGGGCTTCATCTGCTCGGTGAAGATCGAGCCGAGGGTCTGGGCGTAGGCGTTGGCGATCACCCGGCCGGTGACGTCGCGGCGGTTGTAGCTGTAGCCCCGCACGTCGGCCAGCCGCACGCCGGCGACCCGCAGGCTCTCGAACTCGGAGTACCGGCCGACGGCGGCGAAGCCGATCCGGTCGTAGATCTCGCCGACCTTGTGCAGTGTCGAGCTGGGGTTCTCGGCGATGAGCAGGACGCCGTCGGCGTAGGTGAGGACGGCGACGCTGCGGCCGCGGGAGATGCCCTTGCGGGCGTACTCCGACCGGTCCCGCATGACCTGCTCGGCGGAGGCGTAGTAGGGCATCGTCATGGCTCAGGCCCCCCGGGTGTCGGCGCCGGCGGACCGGTCGGCGGTGATGGCGGCGGCGATCGCGGCCACCTCGTCGTCGGGCAGCCGGACGGCTCCCTCGGCGTCGATCCGGTAGAGGATCGGATAGAGCCGGCGGACGGCGTCGGGACCACCGGTGGCGGAGTCGTCGTCGGCGGCGTCGTAGAGCGCCTCGACCAGGCTGCGGGTCGCGGCCTCGGCGGACAGGTTCGGACGCCAGGTCTTCTTCAGCGAGCCCCGGGCGAACAGCGACCCCGAGCCGACGGAGGCGTACCCGCGCTCCTCGTAGTTCCCGCCGGTGACGTCGTAGCTGAAGATCCGGCCCGGGTTGACGCCCTCGGCGGCGTCCAGGTCGAAGCCGGCGAACAACGGGACGACGGCCAGGCCCTGCATCGCGGCACCCAGGTTGCCGCGGATCATGGCGGCGAGGCGGTTGGCCTTGCCGTCCAGCGACATGGTCATCCCCTCGATCTTCTCGTAGTGCTCCAGCTCCACCTGGTAGAGCCGCACCATCTCGATCGCGATGCCGGCCGCGCCTGCGATGCCGATGACCGAGTACGCGTCGGCGGCGTAGACCTTCTCGATGTCCCGGGAGGAGATCAGGTTGCCCATGGTGGCCCGCCGGTCACCGCCCATCAGCACGCCGCCGTCGAAGGTGGCGGCGACGATCGTGGTCCCGTGCGGCGCGAGGTCGCCCACCGGCACGGTCGGGACCGGACGCCGGCCGGGCAGCAGGTCGGGCGCGGTCCGGCCCAGGAAGTCGGTGAACGAGGAGCCCACCCGGTCCAGGTACGCGGGCGGGAACCCGCTCCGTCCGGAGATCTGCTCGCTCACTCGTCCGCCTCTCCTGCCGTCTGGTGACGACCCGTTGGTCTGCCTGTGCTGCGGTGCTGTGCTGGTGGTGCGGGTGCAGGGGTGATCAGCTGATCACTCCCCGCCCTTCTGCACGTACGAGCGGACGAACTCCTCGGCGTTGGACTCCAGGACGCCGTCGATCTCGTCGAGGATCGAGTCCACGTCCTCGGTGACCTTCTCGTGGCGCTCGGCGACGTCGGAGTCGACGGAGGCCTCGACCTCCTCGGTCTCCTCGCGCGACCGCGTCGCCTTCTGCTGCCCGCCGGTGTCCCTGGTGGCCATGGTGGTCCTCCCGCTCGGTGTCGGTGTGCTGCTCTGCTGGGGAAGCTACCCGCGGGGTGTGACACGGCGGCGTCCGTCCGGTGGACGGGCCGCCGGCCTCACCCGCCGGTGATCGTCTCGACGAGTTCCTGCGCGCCGCTGACCCGCTCGAAGAGCGCGCCGACGTGCTCCCGGGTGCCGCGCAGGGGCTCCATGGTGGGCACCCGGACCAGGTTCTCCCGGCCCAGGTCGAACACCACCGAGTCCCACGAGGCGGCCGCGATCTGGGCCGGGAAGCGCCGCAGGCACTCCCCGCGGAAGTAGGCCCGGGTGTCCGAGGGCGGGGTGGTCATCGCCGTGGTGACCTCCTCCTCGGTGACCAGCCGCTGCATCGACCCGCGCGCCACCAGCCGCTCGTAGAGGCCCTTCTCGGGGCGGATGTCGGAGTACTGCAGGTCGACCAGGGCCAGCCGCGCGTCGCCCCAGGACAGCCCGTCCCGGGCCCGGTAGCCCTCCAGCAGCCGCAGCTTGGCCGGCCAGTCCAGGCGGTCGGCGCAGCGCATCGGGTCGATCGCCAGGTCCTCGAGCACCTGTCCCCACTTGGCCAGCACGTCGTGGGTCTGCTCGTCGGTGTCCCCGGTCCGGTCCACGAAGTCGCGGGCCTGGTCCAGGAACTCCTGCTGGACCTGCAGCGCGGTCAGCCGGCGGCCGTCGCGCAGCCGGACCCGGTGGGTCAGCGTCGGGTCGTGGCTGACCGCCTGCAGCGCCTCGACCGAGTCCTCGATGGTCAGGTCCACCGACAGCGCCCGGGCCTCGATCATGGCCAGCACCAGCGCCGTCGTCCCGACCTTGAGGTAGGTGGACCACTCGGCCAGGTTCGCGTCGCCGATGATCACGTGCAGCCGGCGGTACTCGTCGGGGTTGGCGTGCGGCTCGTCCCGGGTGTTGATGATCGGCCGCTTGAGCGTGGTCTCCAGCCCCACCTCGACCTCGAAGAAGTCCGCCCGCTGGGACAGCTGGAAGCCCTGCGAGCGCCCGTCGGTGCCCAGTCCCACCCGCCCGGCCCCGGCGAAGACCTGCCGGGTGACGAAGAAGGGGATGAGGCCGCGGATGATCTCGATGAACGGCGTCCGCCGGTCCATCAGGTAGTTCTCGTGCGCCCCGTAGGACTGGCCCTTGCCGTCGGTGTTGTTCTTGTACAGCTGGATGGGCAGGCTGCCGGGCACCCGTGCGGCGCGCTTGCTGGCCTCGACCATCACCCGCTCCCCCGCCTTGTCCCACAGCACGATGTCCCGGGGGCTGGTGACCTCCGGCGTCGAGTACTCCGGGTGGGCGTGGTCCACGTAGAGCCGGGCACCGTTGGTCAGCACGACGTTGGCCATGCCCGGGTCCTCGTCGGGGTCGGCGTGGTCCAGCGCCCGGGACGGCGACAGGTCGAACCCCCGGGCATCGCGCAGCGGCGACTCCTCCTCGAAGTCCCACCGGGGCCGCCGGCGGGAGGGCGCCTCGGCCGGGGCCCAGGCGTTGACCACCTGGCTGGACAGCGTCGTCGGGTTGGCCCCCGGCTGTCCCGGGACCGAGATGCCGTACTCCAGTTCGGTCCCCATGACCCGCCGCACGCTCATGCGGTCACCCTAGGCGGGCGCGCCGCCGCCGACCTGCCGGCCGGGGGCCCGCTCAGCCCCGGACGCTGGACGTGCTGGTCCCGCCGTCGGCCCGGACGATGACGCACTGCGGGAACGGCGAGTCGGCCCAGTACTCCTCGTCGTCGGTGGTGACGTCGAGGGCCAGCTCCGGGGTCAGTGGGCCGCCCAGGTAGTCGACCGCGTCGGACAGGCACTGCTCGGCGTAGGGCGCCCGGGCGGCCCGGTCGACCGGGAACGGCGCCCCCTCGGGGACGTCGGGCAGCGAGATCAGCGACTCGGCCCAGTGCTCCACCGAGCACGGCACCTCGTCGTACTCCACCGGGGACCCGTCCAGGCAGACCCGGTAGGCCGAGGCGTCGGGGCCCTCGAGGGCGCCGGCCATCCGGCCGGGCGCGGGCTCGGGACCCGACCCGCCGTAGACGACGTCGCAGGCCGCCCACCGCGCACCGGCCGCCCACTGCTCCGGCGTGGGGAGGACAACGGTGTAGTCGACGTAGGTGAGGTCACCGGACTCGGCGCCCAGGTAGTCGTCGGCGGTGTTGTAGCTGCAGACCTCGGTGAACGGGGAGTCCTCGGAGTAGTCCAGGTCCTCCTCCGTCGGGTACGGGGCGTCCAGCGGCAGGCCGGTGTCCTGCACGGTCGCGGTCTCCGCGGTGTGCGGCTGGGCGCAGTCCACGACCGGGGGCACCTCGAGCGGGTCGTAGACGACCTCGACCTGGTGGCAGGTCCCGACGGCAGGGGCCTCGAACATCGGGTCGTCGCCGGGGGTGGGCGCCGCGGTGGCGCCGGGGCTGGCCACGCCCTCCACGACGGACGTGCAGCCACCGAGCAGCAGCCCGGCCGTCACGAGCACCAGCGTCGTCGTCCGCCCCCGGTTCAGCACGGGCCCATCTTGCCCACGCGCGGCCCCCGGGACGACGACGACCCCCGGCAGCGCGTTGCCGGGGGTCGTCGGGGCCGGAGGACTACAGGTACTGGCCGGTGTTGGTGGCCGTGTCGATGGCACGGCCGGACTCGCTGCCCTTGCCGCTGATGAGCGTGCGGATGTAGACGATCCGCTCGCCCTTCTTGCCCGAGATCCGCGCCCAGTCGTCGGGGTTGGTGGTGTTCGGGAGGTCCTCGTTCTCCTTGAACTCGTCCACGCAGGCGGCGAGGAGGTGACCGACCCGCAGACCGTGGCCGCCGTTCTCCAGGTGGTCCTTGATCGCCATCTTCTTCGCCCGGTCGACGATGTTCTGCAGCATCGCGCCGGAGTTGAAGTCCTTGAAGTACAGGACCTCCTTGTCCCCGTTCGCGTAGGTCACCTCGAGGAAGCGGTTCTCCTCGGTCTCGGTGTACATCCGCTCGACCGTGGACTGGATCATCCCGGCGATCGTGGCCTCGCGGCTGCCGCCGTGCTCGGCCAGGTCGTCACCGTGGATGGGCAGCGTGGGCGTCAGGTACTTGGTGAAGATGTCGCGGGCGGCCTCGGCGTCGGGCCGTTCGATCTTGATCTTCACGTCGAGCCGGCCGGGCCGCAGGATGGCCGGGTCGATCATGTCCTCGCGGTTGGAGGCACCGATGACGATGACGTTCTCCAGGCCCTCGACGCCGTCGATCTCGCTGAGCAGCTGGGGCACGATCGTGGACTCCACGTCGGAGCTCACCCCGGTGCCGCGGGTGCGGAAGATCGAGTCCATCTCGTCGAAGAAGACGATGACGGGCGCGCCCTCGCTGGCCTTCTCCCGGGCGCGCTGGAAGACCAGCCGGATGTGCCGCTCGGTCTCCCCCACGTACTTGTTCAGCAGCTCGGGGCCCTTGATGTTGAGGAAGTAGGACCGCGCGCGGGTTGCCTCCTCGGCACCGTGGGCGACGGCGATCTGCTTGGCCAGGGAGTTCGCGACCGCCTTGGCGATCAGCGTCTTCCCGCAGCCGGGCGGGCCGTAGAGCAGGATCCCCTTCGGCGGGCGCAGCTCGTAGGTCTTGAAGAGGTCCTTGTGCAGGAAGGGCATCTCCACGGCGTCCCGGATCTGCTCGATCTGCCGGGACAGTCCACCGATGTCGCCGTAGTCGATGTCGGGGACCTCCTCGAGGATGAGCTCCTCGACCTCGCTCTTGGGGATCCGCTCGTAGACGAAGCCCGAGCGCGGCTCCAGCAGCAGCGAGTCCCCGCTGCGCAGCTTCTGCTCGGTCAGGGACTCGGCGAGCTGGACCACCCGCTCCTCGTCGGTGTGCCCGACCACCAGGGCGCGACGCGGCTGCCCCTCGACGGGCTCCAGCAGCTCCTTGAGCAGGACGACGTCGCCGGCCTTCTCGTAACCGCGGGCCTCGACGACGTTCATCGCCTCGTTGAGCATGACCTCCATGCCGTAGGCCAGGCCCTCGGTCTCCACGGCCGGGGACACCGAGACCCGCAGCTTGCGGCCGCCGGTGAAGACGTCGACCGACCCGTCCTCGTAGCGGCCCAGGAAGACGCCGTAGCCCGAGGGGGGCTGACCGAGGCGGTCGACCTCCTCCTTGAGCTGCACCAGCTGGTCGCGGGCACCCCGCAGGGTCTCGGCGAGCTTGTCGTTGCGCTCGGACAGGAAGGCGGCGCGGCCCTCGGCCTCGGCGACGCGCTCCTCGAGCGCGCGCACCTGGCGGGGGCTGTCGGACACCTTGCGGCGGAGCAGCCCGATCTCCTCCTCGAGGTAGGAGATCTGGCTCACCAGCGAGGCGACGTCACGCTCGCGTCGCGCTCGGAACTCGTCGGGGCCGAGACCCATCACGCACCTCCGGACACATCAGTGGAGCCGAGCCGCCACTGTATCCACGGGGTACGACAGCGCGCCGCGCGTGGACGGCGGGTCCGTGACGACTGGACGTCGCCGGGTCCCACCGGCCCCACCCGGCCTCAGATGCGGCGCGCCTTGCGGGCCCGCAGCGGGGCCACCGCGCCCTCGGCCAGCCGCCGGCAGGTCACCAGGAAGGCCGTGTGGGCCACCATCCGGTGCTCGGGGCGGACCGACAGCCCGACCGCGTGCCACGGCCGCAGCAGGGTCTCCCAGGCGTGCGGCTCGGTCCACACGCCCTGGGCGCGCAGGGCCTCCATGTAGGTGGACAGCTGGGTCACCGTCGCCACGTAGCCGACGAGGACCCCGCCGGGGCGCAGCGCCGCCGCGACCGTGGGCAGCACCAGCCAGGGCTCGAGCATGTCCAGCACGACCCGGTCGACGGTCTCCTCCGCCGGGTGCTGGTCCAGGTCGCCCAGGCGCAGCGACCAGTTCCCGGGCACCTCGCCCAGGAAGGCCGCGACGTTGCCCCGGGCGACGTCGGCGAAGTCCTCGCGCCGCTCGTAGCTGGTCAGCGTCCCCCCGGTGCCCACCGCGCGCAGCAACGAGCAGGACAGCGCACCGGAGCCGGCGCCGGCCTCCAGGACCCGCATGCCCGGCCCGATGTCGCCGAAGCCGACGATCTGGGCGGCGTCCTTGGGGTAGATGACCTGCGCGCCCCGCGGCATGGACAGCACGAAGTCCGCCAGCAACGGCCGGAACGCCAGGTAGCCGGTGTTGTTGGTCGAGTGCACGACCGAGCCCTCGGGGGCGCCGATCAACGAGTCGTGCTCGATGGCGCCGCGGTGGGTGTGGAACTGCTTGCCCGGTTCCAGGACGACCGTGTGCATGTTGCCCTTGGGGTCGGTCAGCTGGACCCGGTCGCCGATCACGAAGGCGCCCTCGACGGGCTCGGTCGGGACGGCGTCCGCCGGTGCACCCTCTGAGGCGGCTGCGGGGTCGACGTCCAGGTAGGACCCGACGACCTCCTCGCCGACCTCCGCGGGGGGCTCGGTCGGTGCGGTGCTGGCGGTGTCGGGTGCGTCCTGCTGGGGTTCCACGGGCGTCGAGCCTACGGACCACCGGCGGGCGCTCCCCCGGCCCGGCGCGGGTGCGCGGTTCTGTCACACCCCCGCCCTACCGTGGTGGCCATGACGACGACCGAGCTCGAGCGGACCGTCACCGACGCCGGACCGGGCGCGGCGGGCCCCCTGGGCGAGCCCCGGGCGACGTCGGCGGAGACCGGGCCGCGGCGCCCCTCGCTGTCCCCCTCGCGGGCCGCGGACTTCAGGACCTGCCCACTGCTCTACCGCTTCCGCACCATCGACCGGCTGCCGGAGAAGAAGTCCCGCGCCGCGGTGCGGGGCACCCTGGTGCACACGGTCCTGGAGCGCCTCTACGACCTCCCGCCCGACGGCCGCACGGTCGCCGCCGCGCAGGAGCTGGTGGCCCCGGCGTGGGCCGAGCTGTCCCAGGAGCCGGGCGTGGCCGAGCTGTTCGCCGGCGAGGCGGCCGGTGACCTGGAGGGCTGGCTGGCCTCGGCCGGCACCCTGGTGGAGACCTACTTCCGGGTGGAGGACCCGACCCGCATCCGGCCCGAGGGCCGCGAGGAGCTGGTGGAGGTCACCCTGCCCGACGGTCTCCTGCTGCGCGGCTTCGTCGACCGCGTGGACGTCGCCCGCAACGGCGCCCTGCGGGTCGTGGACTACAAGACCGGCGGCATGCCGCGGGAGGCGTTCGAGGGCAAGGCGCTGTTCCAGATGAAGTTCTACGCACTGGTGCTGTGGCGCACCCGTGGCGTGGTCGCCGCCCAGCTCAAGCTGATCTACCTCAAGGACGGCGACGTCCTCACCTACGCCCCCGACGAGGCGGAGCTGCTGCGCTTCGAGCGCACCCTGAAGGCCATCTGGGCGGCCATCGCCCAGGCCGTGCAGACCGGGGACTTCCGGCCCAACAAGAACCGGCTGTGCGGCTGGTGCGACCACCAGGCCCTCTGCCCGTCCTTCGGCGGGACGCCACCGCCGTTCCCCGCCGAGGCCGCAGCGGCCGCCGGCTGGCGGACGGCCCTCCCGGTGACCGTGGTCTGAGGTCCTGTGGTCAGGCCCGGACCGGGTGCGGCAGCGCGGCCAGATCGGCGGGGGTCACGCCCGCCAGGGTGGAGGCCACGGTGAGGCCGGGTTCGGCGGGGAGCACCTGACCGGCGGGCACGCCGAGCACCCGGCACCCGGCGTCCAGCCCGGCCCGGCTGCCGGTCAGGGAGTCCTCCACGACCACGCAGTCCGACGGCCCCAGCCCGAGCGCCGTCATCGCCTGCAGGTAGGGCGCCGGGTCGGGCTTGCGGGCCGGCACCTCGTCGCCGCACACCACGACCTCGAAGGGCTCGGCGCCCAGGTCCGGGCGCAGGTGGCCCAGCACGTGGGTGACCAGGGCCCGGGGTGTCGTCGTCACCAGGGCGGTGCGCACGCCGCCGTCCAGGCAGGCCAGCAGCAGCTCGCGGGCACCCGGCTGCCAGGTGACCGAGCCGGCCATCAGCTGCTCGACCCGGTCGACCACCCAGCGGTGGTCCCCGGCGCTCTGCTCGGGGGTGCGACTGACCCCGACGGCGGCCCGGACGATCGCCATCGCGCCGTCCAGGTCGACGCCGGCGGTGGCTGCCAGCGCCTCGGGGCCGACCGTCGTCCCCCAGCCGGCCGCCAGCTCGACGAGCGCTGCGTCCCAGTACTGCTCGGTGGCCAGCAGCGTCCCGTCCATGTCGAACAGGACGGCTCTCGGCTCACTCATCCTCGGTCCGGTACCCCAGGTTCGGGGAGAGCCACTTCTCGGCCTCGGCGATCGTCCAGCCCTTGCGGGCGGCGTAGTCGCTGACCTGGTCGCGGCCGACCCGACCCAGCACGAAGTAGCGGCTGTCGGGGTGGGAGAAGTACAGCCCGCTGACCGCCGCGCCGGGCCACATGGCCATGCTCTCGGTCAGCTCGATGCCGGTGGCGGCCTGCACGTCCAGCAGGTCCCAGATCGTCTGCTTCTCGGTGTGCTCGGGGCACGCCGGGTAGCCGGGCGCCGGGCGGATGCCGACGTACTTCTCGGCGATCAGGCTGTCGGGGTCCAGTCGCTCGTCGCCGGCGTAACCCCAGAACTCGGTGCGGACCCGCTCGTGCAGCCGCTCGGCGAAGGCCTCGGCCAGCCGGTCGGCGAGGGACTCCAGCAGGATCGCCGAGTAGTCGTCCAGGTCGGCCTTGAACTCGGCGACCTTCTCCGCCGAGCCCAGCCCCGCGGTGACGGCGAAGGCGCCCACGTGGTCGTGCAGCCCGGTGGAGGCCGGTGCGACGAAGTCGGCGAGGGACTTGCGGGCCGAGCCGTCGCGGCCCTCGGACTGCTGCCGCAGGTGGTGCAGCGTCGCCCGGACCTCGCGGCGGGACTCGTCGGTGTAGACCGCGAGGTCCTCGGTGCCGTCGACCCGGGCGGCCGGGAAGAGCCCGAACACCCCGGAGGCCCGCAGCCACCGCTCGTCGATGATCGTGTCCAGCATGACCTGGGCGTCGTCGTAGAGCCGACGCGCGGCCTCCCCGGTCGAGGGGTTGTTCAGGATGTCGGGGAACCGCCCGCGCATCTCCCACGCGTTGAAGAACGGCTGCCAGTCGATGTAGCGGCGCAGCTCGGCCAGCGGGTAGTCGCTCAACGTCTTGACGAACTGGGTGGCGTGCCCGCCCGGGTGGTCGCAGGCCGGGCCCTCGCACACGTCGCGGGTCTGCTGCAGCAGCATCCGCGGCCGCGGCGGCCGGTAGCCCTCCCAGCCCAGGTCGGGGGCCCGGTCGCGGGCGGCGGCCAGCGGCAGCATCGTGCGGGTGTCCTCCCGGGCGGCGTGCCGCTCGCGGAGGGCGTCGTAGTCGGCCTCGGTGGTGGCCAGCAGGCCCGGCCGCTGCTCGTCGGACAGCAGCGCGGCGACCACGGGGACCGAGCGGGAGGCGTCCTTCACCCAGATCACCGGACCGTGGTACTTCTGGTCGACCTTCACCGCGGTGTGCGCGCGCGACGTCGTCGCCCCGCCGATCATCAGCGGGATCTCCAGACCCTGCCGCTCCATCTCGGCGGCGAAGTTGACCATCTCGTCCAGCGACGGGGTGATCAGCCCGGACAGCCCGATGACGTCGGCGCCGTGCTCCTTGGCGGCGTCCAGGATCTTCTGCGCCGGCACCATGACACCCAGGTCGACGACGTCGTAGTTGTTGCACTGCAGGACGACGCCGACGATGTTCTTGCCGATGTCGTGCACGTCGCCCTTCACGGTGGCCATCACGACCGTGCCGTTGCTGCGCTCGACGTCCCCGGGCTGCTTCTCGGCCTCGATGTGCGGGATCAGGTGCGCGACGGCCTTCTTCATGACCCGGGCGCTCTTGACCACCTGGGGCAGGAACATCTTGCCGGCGCCGAACAGGTCGCCGACGACGTTCATCCCGGCCATCAGCGGGCCCTCGATGACCTCGATGGGCCGTCCGCCGCGGGCGGAGATCTCCAGCCGCAGCTCCTCGGTGTCGGACTCGGCGAACTCGTCGATGCCCTTCACCAGCGCGTGGGTGATCCGCTCCCCCACCGGCAGGGACCGCCACTCCTCGGTGGCGACCTCCTTGACCGAGCCGTCGCCGGCGAAGTCCCCGGCGATCTCCAGCAGCCGCTCGGTGGAGTCCGGCCGCCGGTTGAGCACGACGTCCTCGATCCGCTCGCGGAGCAGCTCGGGGACCTCGTCGTAGACCTCCAGGGCGCCGGCGTTGACGATGCCCATGTCCATGCCGGCCCGGATGGCGTGGAAGAGGAAGACCGCGTGGATGGCCTCGCGGACCGGGTTGTTGCCGCGGAAGGAGAAGGACACGTTGGACACACCGCCGGACACCAGGGCGCCGGGCAGGTTCTGCTTGATCCAGCGGGTGGCCTCGATGAAGTCCACGCCGTAGGCGGCGTGCTCCTCGATGCCGGTGGCCACGGCGAAGACGTTGGGGTCGAAGATGACGTCCTCGGCCGGGAAGCCGACCTGGTCGACGAGGATGTCGTAGGCCCGGCGGCAGATCTGCTTGCGCCGCTCCAGGCTGTCCGCCTGCCCGTCCTCGTCGAAGGCCATGACGACGACGGCGGCCCCGTACTTGCGGCACAGCCGGGCCTCGCGGACGAACTTCTCCTCGCCCTCCTTGAGGGAGATCGAGTTGACGATCGCCTTGCCCTGCACGCACTTGAGCCCGGCCTCGATGACCTCCCACTTGGAGGAGTCGACCATCATCGGCACCCGGCTGATGTCGGGCTCGGAGGCGATGAGCTTGACGAAGCGGTCCATGGCCGCGACGCCGTCGATCATCCCCTCGTCCATGTTGACGTCGATGACCTGCGCGCCGGCCTCGACCTGCTGGCGGGCGACGGCCAGCGCAGCCGGGTAGTCCCCGGCCTTGACCAGGTTCCGGAAGCGCGCCGAACCGGTGATGTTGGTGCGCTCGCCGACGTTGACGAACAACGACTCGGGGACGACGGTCAGCGGCTCCAGACCGGACAGGCGCAGCGCCGGCCGGACCTCGGCGGGGGTGCGGGGCGCCCGGCCCTCGACGACCCCGGCGATCGCGCCGATGTGTGCCGGCGTCGTCCCGCAGCAGCCGCCGACGACGTTGACGAAACCGGAGTCGGCGAACTCGCGGAGGACGGCGGCCGTCTCGTCGGGGGCCTCGTCGTACTCACCGAAGGCGTTGGGCAGTCCGGCGTTGGGGTAGCAGGACACGAAGGTGTCCGCGACGCGTGAGAGCTCGGCGATGTAGGGCCGCATCTCGGCGGCGCCCAGCGCGCAGTTGAGCCCGATGAGCAACGGTCGGACGTGCCGGACGGAGTTCCAGAAGGCCTCGGTGACCTGCCCGGACAGGGTGCGGCCCGAGGCGTCGGTGATGGTCCCGGAGACCGCGACCGGCCAGCGCCGGCCGCGCTGCTCGAACAGCGTCTCCAGGGCGAAGACCGCGGCCTTGGCGTTGAGCGTGTCGAAGACCGTCTCGATCAGCAGCACGTCCGCGCCGCCGTCGACCAGGCCGTCGGCCTGCTCCAGGTAGGCGGTGACCAGCTCGTCGTAGGTGACGTTGCGGGCGCCGGGGTCGTTGACGTCGGGGCTGATGGACGCCGTCCGGCTGGTGGGACCGATCGCGCCGACGACGAACCGCGGCCTGTCCTCGGTGGAGGCGGCGTCGGCGGCCTCGCGGGCCAGCCGGGCGCTGGCGACGTTGAGCTCGTAGGCCAGGTCGGACATGCCGTAGTCGCTCAGCGAGATCGACGTGGCGTTGAACGTGTTGGTCTCGATGAGGTCGGCGCCGGCGGCCAGGTACTCGTCGTGGATGCCGCGGATGATCGCCGGGGCGGTGAGGGACAGCAGGTCGTTGTTGCCCTGCACGTCGCTGGCCCAGTCGGCGAAGCGCTCGCCGCGGTAGCCGGCCTCGTCGGGCCGGTCGCGCTGGATCGCGGTGCCCATGGCCCCGTCGAGGACCAGGATCCGCTCCCGCATCAGGGCGGTGAGGCGCTCGGTGGCGTCCGGGCGGAGGGCGGCGGCAGAGGGCGACGAGTCGGGCACGGGAGTCCTCAGAAGTCGGTTCAGCTGGGAGTGCTGGGGTCGACCAGCGTCCGGCGGGCTCGCCTTCGCCCCGGGCCTCGTCGGACCGGGGTGCGTCCATCCTCCCATCCCGGCGCCACTCCCCCGGTCCCCGGCCGTCCCCCGCGCGCCGCCCACGGCCGTCGGGGGCGCCCACGCGACGTAGGCTCGGACGGGTGATCGACCCGACGTCCCGTGCCGACGACCTGCCGGAGCTCATCGACCCCGTGGTCGTGGTGGCCTTCGAGGGCTGGAACGACGCCGGGGACGCCGCGACCGGCGCACTCGAGCACCTCGAGCTCATCTGGGACGCCGAGCCGCTGGCCGCCCTGGACCCCGAGGACTACTACGACTTCCAGGTCAACCGGCCCCAGGTGTCCCTCGTCGACGGCGTCAGCCGCAAGATCGAGTGGCCGACGACCCGCTTCTCGGTGTGCCGACCGCCGGACTCCGACCGGCACGTCGTGCTGGTCCGCGGCATCGAGCCGAACATGCGCTGGCGGTCCTTCTGCGCCGAGCTGATCGCGATCCTCACCGAGCTCGACGTCAGCACGGTGGTCGGCCTCGGCGCGCTGCTGGCCGACACCCCGCACACCCGGCCCACCCCGGTGAGCGGCTCGGCCTACGACACCGAGACCGCCCACAAGTGGGGGCTGGAGACGTCGACCTACGAGGGCCCCACCGGCATCCTGGGCGTCTTCCAGGACGCCTGCGTGCAGGCCGGGCTGCCCTCGGTCAGCTTCTGGGCCGCCGTCCCGCACTACGTCTCCCAGCCCCCCTCGCCGCGGGCCACCGTCGCGCTGCTGCAGCGCGTGGAGGAGGTCCTCGAGCTCACCGTGCCGATGGGCGTGCTGCCCGAGCAGGCCGACGACTGGGTGAAGACCGTCGACGAGATGGCCCAGGAGGACGAGGAGGTCGTCGAGTACGTCCGCAACCTCGAGGAGCGGGCCACCGAGAGCGACCTGTCCCAGGCCAACGGCGACCAGATCGCCCGCGAGTTCGAGCGCTACCTCAAGCGCCGCGGCACCGCCGGCGGCGCCTGAGCCCCTCAGGGCAGCAGGGGCGTCATCCGGCTGGTGGCGTCGCCGTCGAACAGGCGGTCGTGCATGGCCAGGGCGTACCGGTCGGTCATCCCCGACACGTGGTCCACGACCTGGGTGACCAGGTCGGCCTCGGTGTCCCGGTAGGTGGCCGGGATCTGCTCGGGGTGGGCCAGGTGGTGGTCCACCAGCCGGCGGATGACGTCGATGGCCACGTGCTTCTGCCCGGCCGCGGTCGAGGACTCGTAGACCCGCTCGAACATGAACGTCCGCAGCTCGTGCATGGCCTCCAGCGCGTCGGCCTGCATGACGACCGCCCCCGCGGTGTTCGACGCCGACAGGCTGCCGTCGACGACGGCGTCGATCATCGCCCCGACCATGGCGCTGCCCGGCTCGCCGAAGACGGCGCGGGCCCGCCGGGGCAGGTCGCCGGGCCGCAGCACCCCGGCCCGGACGGCGTCCAGCGCGTCGTGGGACAGGTAGCCGATGCGGTCGGCGTAGCGGACGCACTCGCCCTCGCGGGTCGCCGGCGGCGGGCTGATCTTCCAGCTGTGCGCCCGGACGCCGTCCCGGACCTCCCACGTCAGGTTGAGGTCCTCGAGCACCTCCACGATCCGCACGCCCTGCGCGGCGTGGTGCCAGCCGCCGGGGACGTAGGGCTCCAGCGCGTCCTCGCCGATGTGGCCGAACGGGGAGTGCCCGACGTCGTGGGCCAACGCGATCGCCTCGGCGAGGGTCTCGTTGAGGCTCAGCGCGGCGGCCAGTGACCGGGCCACCTGGGTGACCTGGAGGGTGTGGGTGAGCCGGGTGACGAAGTGGTCGCCGTCGGGGTGCAGGAAGACCTGGGTCTTGTGCTTGAGCCGTCGGAAGGCCTTGGCGTGCAGGATCCGGTCCCGGTCCCGCTCGTACGCCGTCCGCAGCGGGTCCTCGGCCTCGTTCCGGGCCCGGCCGCGGGTCGCCGTGGACCGCGCCGCGGCCGGTGCCAGGTCGGCCTCGGCGCGCTCGCGGGCCAGCCGGTCGCTGAGCCGGAACGGGGTGGTCACCGGATCAGAGGGCGATGCCGAGCAGCGCGTCCACGGCGTCGCGGACGACGGCGGGGGCCTGCTCCTCGAGCTCGGGGGCGGTGTCCCCGGCGAGCGTGGCGGCCGCCCAGGCGTCGACCGCGGCGATCGCGCCGGGTGAGTCCAGGTCGTCGGTGAGCCGCTCGCGCAGCGTGGTCAGCAGCGGGGCGGCCGGGGCACCGGACTCGCGCTCGACGGCCTCGCGCCAGGTGGCCAGCCGGTCCTGCGCGGCGGTGAGCAGGTCCCCGGTCCAGGCCCGGTCGGTGCGGTAGTGCCCGGACAGCAGGGCCAGCCGGATGGCCATCGGGTCCACGCCGTCGCCACGCAGCCGGGAGACGAAGACCAGGTTGCCCCGGCTCTTGCTCATCTTCTCCCCGTCCAGGCCGATCATCGCCGCGTGCACGTAGGCCTGGGCGAAGGGCTTGGTGCCGGTGAGCGCCTCGGCGTGCACGGCGGAGAACTCGTGGTGCGGGAAGACCAGGTCGCTGCCGCCGGCCTGGACGTCGAACCCCATGCCGATGGTGCCCAGCGCGATGGAAGCGCACTCGACGTGCCAGCCGGGGCGGCCGGCCACGCCCTGCGGGCCGGGCCAGGACGGCTCGCCCTCGCGGGCACCGCGCCACAGCAGCGGGTCCAGCCGGTTGCGCTTGCCCGGGCGGTCGGGGTCTCCCCCGCGCTCGGCGGACAGCCGCAGCATCGTCTCCTCGTCGTAGCCGCTCTCGCTGCCGAACCCGGGGGCCTGGCTCACGTCGTGGTAGACGTCACCGGTGCCGTCCTCGAGGGTGTAGGCCAGTCCCGCGGTCTGCAGGTCCTCGACGTGGGCCACGATCTGCGGGATCGCCTCGACGGCGCCCACGTAGTCCTCGGGCGGCAGCACGCGCAGGGCGGTCATGTCCTCCCGGAAGAGCGCGGTCTCCCGCATGCCCAGCACGATCCAGTCCTCGCCGTCCCGGTCTGCCCGCTCGAAGAGCGGGTCGTCGACGTCGGTGACGTTCTGCACGTAGTGCACCGCGTGCCCCAGGTCGCGCCACACCCGGTTGACCAGGTCGAAGGCCAGGTAGGTGGCGGCGTGGCCGAGGTGGGTGGCGTCGTAGGGCGTGATGCCGCAGACGTACATCCGCGCGGTGGTGTCCGGGGCGGTGGGGACGACCTCGCCGCGGGCGGTGTCGTGGAGCCGCAGGGCGGGACCGCGCCCGGGGACCGAGGGCAGGAGGGGGGCGGGCCAGCTGAGCACGCACCGAGGGTAGTTGTGGGGTCCGACGGTCTTCACCGCCCGGTGGCCGGGCCCCTCAGGGCGGGCCGCCGCCGACGCTGAGGATGCCGCTGCCCCAGTGCCGCCTCTGCCGGGCCCGGGCCAGGTGGGCGACGCACCCGGCCACGACCCAACGCGCCGGACCGGTCGCGTCCAGCACCCGTCCCGGCACCTCGGGTGCGGGGAGCCCGTGACCCCGCTCGCGGTTCCTGCCCAGCATCGCCGCGGTGCTGGCCAGCGCCGCCACCGCGGCGTCCTCTGCGTCCCACCGGGCGTCGGTGTCCCGCAGGTCGAGCACGGACAGCAGGTCCAGGTCGCGACGACGGCCGCGGTCGTCCACCGGGCGGTGCGTGGTGCTCCACCAGCGGCGCCGGCGCACCCACCGCCCCCGTGCGACGAGCTCGGCCACGACGTCGGGCAGCCCGACGGGCGCCCGGGCCGTCCAGTCGTCCAGCGAGGCGGCCGGCGAGGAGTCCATGGCGGCGAGCAGTGCGTCGTGCGGGCCGGACCCGGTCGGCGTGGTGTCCAGCAGCACCGAGTCCGGGGTCTCCTCCAACCTGCCCGCGAGGGCCAGGTCGACCAGCAACCCGCACCGGACGGCGTCGTCACAGACGTCGGCCGGGCTCAGCCGGTCGGCAGAGGTCAGCGCGAGCCCGGCCAGTCGGGCCGCGACGTCGCCGACCGGGACTCTCACGTCAGAACGGCGGCCAGGGCAGCGCGGGCCAGTCGCCGCTGGGCTCGGGGTGGCGCCCGGTGCGCAGCAGGTCCGCCACCCGCTGCTGGGTGCGGCGGACCTCGCGGCGGGTCAGGTGCTCGTGCAGCTGCTCGCCCAGGTCGCCCAGGAGCTGCTCCTGCAGCCGGGTGAGGACCTCGACGGCCTCCTCGGTGAGCGGCTTGCCGGCCCAGCGCCACAGCAGGGTGCGCAGCTTGGGGTCGGCGGAGAAGCAGATGCCGTGGTCGACGCCGTACACGTGGCCGTCGGCCATCGGGATCATGTGGCCGCCCTTGCGGTCGGCGTTGTTCACCACGGCGTCGAAGACGGCCATCCGGCGCAGCTCGGGGACGTCGGCCTTCACGAAGCGGGTCAGCTCGACCTCGGGGTCGCCGTTCTGCCAGAGCTGCACCATGCCGTGGCCGAAGGGCCCGTCGCGCAGCACCGTGGGCGGCACGACCCGCCAGCCGGTGGCCTCCGACACCAGGTAGGCGCTGATCTCCCGGCCGGCCAGCGTGCCGTCGGGGAAGTCCCACAGCGGCCGCTCGCCGGCGACCGGCTTGTAGACGCACTCCCCGGCCAGCTCGTCGGTGCGGATGGCCCCGATCAGGGTCACGTTGCTGGCGTCGAGCAGTCGGCCCTCGAGGTCCAGGACGCCGTCGCGCAGCAGGGTGTGCGCCTCGGCGTCGTCGGCGGGGCGGCGGCGGTCGCCGTGGTCGAAGCCCAGGGTGTCCAGGCTGCGGGTGCCGTCGTCGGCGTCCTCGTCGTCCGGCTCGTCGTCGTCGGGCTCGAACTCGTCGTCCAGGTCGCCGTCGAGGAAGGCGTCCACCAGCTCGTCCCCGGTCCGGTCGGCGCCCTCGGCGCTGCTCAGCGCCGGTACCCGTTCTGCCGCGGGCAGACGTGACCGGCGGGGTCCAGCGGCATGGAGCACAGCGGGCAGGCCGGGCGGCCGGCGGAGATGACCCGACGGGCGCGGGCGATGAAGGAGCGTGCGGCGGCCGGGGTGATGGTGACCCGCAGGGCGTCGGGGCCCTCGTCGGAGTCGGACAGGATCGCGTCCTCGTCGATGGGCTCCTCGCCGGCGGCCACGGCCTCCACGACGACGGCCTCGGCGTCGCCGTCCCAGGCCAGGCCCATGGCAGCGACCCGGAACTCCTCGTCCACCGGGGCGGTGAGCGGGTCCAGGTCGTCGACGTCGGCGTCCGGGGGGACGACGGTGGTCGCCCGGGTGGCGATCTCGTCGAGGAGCTCGCTCATCCGCTCGGCGAGCACCGAGACCTGGGTCTTCTCCAGGGCGACCGACACGACCCGGCCGGCCTCGTCGGCGGCCTGCAGGTAGAAGGTGCGGTCGCCGGGCTGGCCGACGGTCCCCGCGACGAAACGGGAGGGGCGGTCGAAGTGGAACACCTGGCGTGGCACGGCGACGAGGTTACGCGCCGGGAGCCCGGGTGGCCCTGCCGTCAGACCGTGCTGCCCTCAGACCGTGCTGCCGGCACCGCCGCCGACGACGGCGTCGGAGGAGGCCTTGCGGCGTCGTCCCGGCTTCTTCTTCGGGGGGATGAGCGCGCTGACGTCGCCGCCGCTGTCGTTGACCCGCAGCACGAAGGGCCGGGTCTCGGTGTAGCTGACCACCGAGATCGACGCCGGGTCGGCGACGATGCGCTGGAACTGGTCCAGGTGCATGCCGTAGGCGTCGGCCAGGATCGCCTTGATCACGTCACCGTGGGTGCAAGCCAGCCAGACGGCGTCCGGGCCCAACCGGGCGTTCCACTCCCGGACGGCGGCGACGGCGCGGGCCTGCGTCTGTGCCAGCCCCTCGCCCTCGGGGCCGGGGAAGACCGCGGCGGAGGGGTGCTGCTGCACGACCTTCCACAGCGGCTCCTTGAGCAGGTCCTTGATCGGCTTGCCGGTCCAGTCGCCGTAGCGGCACTCGCCGAGCCGGTCGTCGGTCTGCAGCTGCAGCTCGCGGCCGGCCAGCACCGCGCCGGCGGTCTGCTGGCAGCGCTCCAGCGGGCTGGAGACGACGGCGGCCAGCGGGACCGACGCCAGCCGCTCCCCCACCGCCCGCACCTGGGCCTGCCCGGTCTCGTCCAGCTGCACGCCGGGGGTCCAGCCGGCCAGGAGACCCGAGGCGTTGGCCGTCGTCCGGCCGTGCCGCAGGAGGATCACGGTGGTCACGACACCGAGCCTAGGCGCCTCAGGGGGTGAGGACGCCGGCACCGACGAGGGCGAGCAGGGCCAGGCCCAGCACGATCCGGTAGACGACGAACGGTGTGAACGTGCCGCGCTCGAGGTAGCGCAGCAGCCAGGCGATGACGGCCAGACCCACGCCGAAGGCGATGACGGTGGCCAGCAGCGTCGGGCCCCAGGAGATCGGGGTGCCCTCGGTGCCGCCGCCCAGGGCGTCGTAGGCCTGGTAGAAGCCCGAACCCAGGACGGCGGGGATGGCCAGCAGGAAGGAGTAGCGGGCGGCCGCGGCGCGGGAGTAGCCCAGGAAGAGGCCCATGGTGATCGTGCCGCCGGAGCGGGAGACGCCGGGGATGAGCGCCGCGGCCTGGGCCAGGCCGTAGAGGACGCCGTGCTTGACGGTCAGGTCGGTGAGCTGGCGCTGCTTGCTGCCGATCCGGTCGGCCAGGAAGAGCACCAGGGAGAACACGACCAGCGCGATGGCGATGATCCGCAGGTCGCGGAACGTGGTCTCGATCTGGTCCTGGAACAGCAGCCCCAGGACGACGATCGGGACCGACCCGATGATGATCAGCCAGCCCATCCGGGCGTCGGGGTCCGAGCGCAGCGAGCGGTCCCGCAGCGACAGCACCCAGGTGCGGATGATCCGCCAGATGTCGTGCCGGAAGTAGAGGAGCACCGCGATCTCGGTGCCGATCTGGGTGATGGCGGTGAACGCCGCGCCCGGGTCGTCCCAGCCGAAGGCGGCACCGACGACGCGCAGGTGCGCGCTGGAGGAGATCGGCAGGAACTCCGTCAGGCCCTGCACCAGGCCCAGGACGACGGCTTCGATCCAGCCCACGGCTCAGACCCGCCCGGTGCGGGAGGTGGACGGGGGACGGCAGGCAGACGCGGGCACGGAAGCGACCCTAGGGCGGCGGGCTGGGTCCGCAGCGCCGTCGGGCCGGGTGTCGCCGAGCGCGCCGCGGGCACGCCGGTAGGTTCACCTGTCGTGGAACAGCGGGCGTTGGGGCGCAGCGGCCTGGTGGTCTCCCGGCTCGCGCTGGGCACGATGACCTGGGGCCGGGACACCGACGAGGACGAGGCTGCGATGCAGCTCACGGCCTTCGTGGACGCGGGCGGGACGCTGGTCGACACGGCCGACGTCTACGTCGACGGGGAGTCCGAGCGGGTGCTGGGGCGGCTGTTGTCCGACGTCGTCCCCCGGGAGGACGTGCTGGTCGCGACCAAGGCGACCGGTCGCACCCGGCCCGGCGCGATGGGCCGCGGCAGCTCGCGCGGGCACCTGCTCGCCGCGCTGGACGCCTCGCTGGAGCGGCTGGGCCTGGACCACGTGGACCTGTGGCAACTGCACTCCTGGGACGACGCCACCCCGCTGGAGGAGACCCTGGCCGCGGTGGACACCGCGGTGTCCAGCGGCCGGGTCCGGTACGTCGGGGTGAGCAACTTCACCGGCTGGCAGACCGCGCAGGCGGCGACCTGGCAGCGCGCCTGGCCGGGCCGCACCCCGCTGGTCAGCACCCAGGTCGAGTACTCGCTGCTGCAGCGCGGCGTCGAGCGGGAGGTCGTGCCGGCCGCCGGGGCGATGGGCCTGGGTCTGCTGCCGTGGTCGCCGCTGGGCCGCGGCCTGCTCACCGGCAAGTACCGGCACACGACGCCGGCCGACAGCCGGGGCGCCTCGGCGCAGTGGTCGGGGTTCATCGACGGTCTGCGGTCCAAGGACGCCGACCGGGTGGTCGAGGCCGTCATCACCGCCGCGCAGGGCCTGAACACCGTCCCGCTGGCGGTGGCGCTGGCCTGGCTGCGCGACCGGCCGGGTGTCGTCGCACCCGTGGTGGGCGCGCGCACCGCCGCCCAGCTGCAGGTCAGCCTGGACGCGGAGGACGTGACCCTGCCCGCGGCGATCCGCCGCGCCCTGGACGACATCTCCGCCCCGCACACCTCCTACCCGGAGCGTCGGCCCGGATGACCGCACCACCGGACCCGGTCTTCGCCGCCTTCACCACCGCGGGGCTCTGGCCCGGGCTGGGCAAGCGGGCGGCCGCCGAGCTGCCCGCCGCCGGCATCCAGACCTCCGACGACGTGACGGCCGACCGGCTGCTCAAGCTCCCCCGGGTGGGCCGTCAGCGCGCCGAGCGGCTGTTCTCCTCCTTCCTGGCCGCGCAGCCGACCTACCAGGTCGTGGAGCTGCTGGTGGCCGCCGGGATCGCCGCGAAGCTGGCGACCAACGCCGCGGACGCGCTGGGCCCGGACGCGGCCCGCCGGTTGCGGGACGACCCGTGGCGGCTGCTGTCGCTGTCCCAGGTGACCCTCGCCGACGCCGACCGGCTCGCCGTCTCGGTGCTGCCCGGTGTGGACAAGCAGGACCAGCGGCGCGGCCGGGCGCTGGTCGCGCTCACGCTGCGCACGGCGACCCGGGACGGGCACACCGTGCTGCCGGTCGACCTGGTGGTCGCCGCGCTCAAGGCCGAGGACGTGCGGGAGCCGGTCGCGGCGATCGAGGCCGCGGTGGACTCCGGGGACGTGTTGCTGCACGAGCCGCCGTTCGAGGAGCCCGGCGAGGACGACGCCGACGGGGGCGAGTTCCCCGAGCCCGACCCGGCGCTGCGCACGCTGAGCCTGTCGCGCTACGGGATGGCCGAGGAGGCGGTCGCCGAGGCGGTGGCCCGGCTGGCCGCGACCGCCGAGCGGATCGCGGACCCGGCGTCGGTGCGCTCGGTGGCCAAGGGCCTGGACCCCGCCCAGCTGGAGGCGGTCGCCCAGGTGCTCGGGCACGGTGTCAGCCTGCTCACCGGCGGTCCGGGCACCGGCAAGAGCCGCACGGTGGCCTCGGTGGTGAAGCTGCTGGAGACCAAGGGCGTCGAGGTGGCGCTGGCCGCCCCGACGGGGCGCGCGGCCAAGCGGCTGGAGGAGCTCACCGACCACCCGGCGGTCACCGTGCACCGCCTGCTGGGTGCGCAGGGCACCACCGGCGGGTTCGCCCGCAACGAGGAGTGGCCGCTGGACGCCGACGTCATCGTGGTCGACGAGGCCTCGATGCTCGACGTCGAGCTGACCGCCGCGCTGCTGGAGGCCTGTGCCGACGGCACCCACCTGCTGCTGGTCGGCGACCCGGCGCAGCTGCCCTCGATCGGCCCGGGCCACGTGCTGGGCGACCTGATCGACTCCGGGGCCGTCCCGGTCACCGAGCTGACCACGCTGCACCGGCAGGCCGCCGGTGGGGCCATCGCCCGGCTGGCCACCGGCGTCCGCGGCGGGGAGCTGGTGCACGTCGAGTCCCCCGACCGCGAGGTCGTCATCGTGCCGGCGTCGGGCAGCGCCGAGGCGGCCCGCCGGGTCGTGCAGCTGGTCACCGACTCGATCCCCCGGGCGTTGTCGTTGGACCCGGCCACCGTCCAGGTGGTGACGCCGGTGCACCGCGGTCCGGCGGGCACGATCGAGCTGAACAAGGCGCTGAAGGCCGAGCTGAACCCCGGCGACGGGACGGTGTGGGGCTTCGACGTCGGCGACCGGGTGGTGGCCACGGCGAACCACCTGGACCTGGAGCCCGTCGGGTTCGCCAACGGCGAGGTCGGCGTGGTCACCGGCACCGGCGACGGCTCGTTGTCCATCGACTTCAGCTCCGGCCCGTGCAACGTCACCGGCACCGCGCTGGGCGACCTCAAGCACGGTTGGGCGATCACCGTGCACCGGGCGCAGGGCTCGGAGTGGCCCGGCGTGGTCGTCGTGCTGCCGCCCGAGGCCGGCGGCATGCTGTCCCGGCCGCTGGTCTACACCGCGCTGACCCGCGCGCAGAAGCACCTGTCGATCGTGCACGCCTCCGGTGCGGCGCTGGCCCGGGCGGTGCGCGAGGTCGACGTCCGCCCGCGCCGGACCCGTCTCGCCCAGCTCCTCCGGGAACAGGCCGACTGACGAAAAGCGGGTGACGGCGCCCGGCGGGCCGGGCAGACTCCTCGACGTGCGCTGAGCAGACGAGACCCCGGTCCCCCGTCCCCGCGCACCCCCCTGAGGTGACCATGCCCCTCTCCCTGCACGCACTGTCCTTCGCCTGGCCCGACGGCACGCCCGTGCTGGACGGCCTCACCGCCACGTTCGGTCCCGGCTGCACCGGGCTGGTGGCGCCCAACGGCGCCGGCAAGTCCACCCTGCTCCGGCTGGTCGCCGGCGAGCTGACCCCGACCGCCGGTTCGGTCACCGTCGACGGGGTGCTGGGCTGGCTGCGGCAGGGCCTGCCCTCGACGGTCGGCACGGCCGCCGACCTGCTCGGCGTCGCCGACGTCCTCGCCGCGCTCCGGTCGATCGAGGCCGGGGACGTCGACGAGGGGCACTTCGCCGTCGTCGGCACCGACTGGGACGTCGAGGAGCGCACCCGCGCGCAGCTGGACCGCCTCGGCCTGGGCGGCGTCGCCCTGGACCGGCCGCTGGCCACCCTGTCCGGCGGCCAGGTCGTCACCCTGGGCCTGGCCGGCCAGCTGCTGCGCGACCCGGACGTGCTGCTGCTCGACGAGCCCACCAACGACCTGGACGCCGACGCCCGGGCCCGGCTGACCGAGGTCGTCGACGGCTTCCGCGGCTGCCTGCTGCTGGTCAGCCACGACCGGGACCTGCTGGAGCACGTCGACCAGGTGGCCGAGCTGGACGGCTCGGGTCTGCGCACCCACGGCGGGGCGTTCAGCGCCTGGGAGGAGGCGGTCGCCGCGGAGCAGGCGGTTGCCGAGCGGGAGGTCCGCAGTGCGGAGCAGGCGCTCAGGCGGGAGAAGAGAGAGCGTCAGCAGGCCCGGGAGCGGGCCGACCGCCGGGCCGGCACCGGGGCGCGGGACGCGGTGACCTCCGGGCTGCCCAAGATCCTGGCCGGGGCCCGCAAGCGCAGCGCGCAGGAGTCCGCCGGCCGTGCCGACGGCACCCACGGCACCCGCGTCGAGGACGCCCGGACCCGGTTGACCGCGGCCGAGCGCGCCCTCCGGGACCACGCCGTGCTGACCCTGGAGCTGCCCGCCACCCGGGTACCGGCGGGCCGGACCGTGGTGCAGGCCGAGGGCGTCGTGGTGCGGGACCTGTTCGGCGACGGCGTCGGCGAGGGCATGCACCTGACGCTGCGCGGTCCGGAGCGGGTAGCGCTGACCGGCGCGAACGGCTCCGGGAAGTCCACCCTGCTGCGGGTGCTCAGCGGTGACCTGGTGCCCGACCGGGGGCGGGTGGCCCGGGCCGAGGGGCGGGTGGCGTACCTGTCGCAGCGCCTGGACCTGCTGGACCCGACGGTGACCGTGGCGGACGCGCTGGCCGCCGCCGCACCCGAGCGGCCCGAGGCGGAACGGCTGACGCTGCTGGCCCGGTTCCTCCTCCGGGGCGCCCGTGCGCACCTGCCGGTGGGCGCGCTGTCCGGCGGGGAACGGCTGCGGGCCACGCTGGCCTGCGTCCTGCTCGCCGAGCCCGCCCCGCAGCTGGTGCTGCTCGACGAGCCGACCAACAACCTGGACCTGACCGGCGTCGCCCAGCTGGTGTCCGCGCTGGACGCCTACGAGGGCGCCCTGGTGGTGGTCAGCCACGACGAGCGGTTCCTGGCCGAGCTGCGCCTGGACCGCCGGGTGCGCCTGACCGGAGGTCGGCTGGCCCAGCGCTGACAGCTCAGTCCTGGCAGCAGCGCCGGGGGGCGCAGAGCAGCCGGTGGACGGCGGGGCCCAGGTCCTCGGCGGTGGTGACCGGGACGTCGAAGGGCACCCGGACGTCGCGGTGCCCGCGCTCGGACTCGATCCGCAGCCGGAACCCGGCGCGGTCCAGCCCCAGCGGCCGGACGACGTCGCCGTCCCGGACCCACTCGGCGGGGATCCGGGTGCGGAGCAGCGCCAGCTCCTCGGGGTGGTCGTCGTCCAGGTGCTGCAGGGCCGAGGTCTCGACGGCGACCAGCGGGTCGGGGCTGGCGGCGACGTAGTCCTCGGGCTCGATCTCCGCGGTGCCCCCGCCCTCGCCCAGGACGACCTCGGCCAGGTCCAGGCGCAGCAGGGTCGCGGTGACACCGACGTCCAGCAGTGACCCGGCGGGCAGCACGTCGGCGAAGTCCAGGGTCGCGGCACGGAGGTCCTCGTCGCGGACCGGGGTGAGCCAGCCCGAGAGCCAGAGCTGGGCGCGGACCTGGTCGCGCAGCGGCACCGGGGCGTGGTCGGTGACCATCACCAGGGCGGGCAGGTCGCCCTCGTCGGCGGCTGCCACGGCGGCGGCGAGCTCCCCGTCGGTGGGGACGACGAGCAGCACCTGGCCGGTGAGCGTGGTGGCGTGGGCCAGCACCCGGGAGCCGGACACCCCGGCGGCGCAGACCGCGGCCGAGGGACGACAGGCCACGGTGCGGGCGCGCTCGGCGGGCGTGGGGCGGCCGAGTGCCTCGGGTCGGACGGCGGGCGGGGTGGTCGACGTCATGGGGGGTCCTCGTCTCCGGTGTGAGTAAGGTGAGGCTAACCGAACGAGGAGGCTCCGTGAACACCCCCCGACCGAAGGTGCGCCTGTCCCGAGCACTGGGCATGCCGCTGACGCCCAAGTGCGTGAAGTACTTCGAGCGCCGGCCCTACCCGCCGGGCGAGCACGGCCGCAAGCGCAAGAACACCAGCGACTACAAGACGCGTCTGCTGGAGAAGCAGCGGCTGCGCGCCCAGTACGACGTGAGCGAGACCCAGCTGCGCCTGGCGTTCGACCGGGCCAAGAAGACCAGCCGCAACACCGGCGCCAAGACCGGCGAGGCCCTGCTGCTGGACCTGGAGTCCCGGCTGGACGCCACCGTGCTGCGCGCTGGGTTCGCCCGGACGATCTACCAGGCCCGGCAGAACGTCACCCACCACCACGTGACGGTCAACGGCAAGCGCGTCGACCGGCCCAGCTACCGGGTCGAGCCCGGTGACGTCGTCGCCATCGCCGAGCGCAGCAAGCCCAAGCAGCCCTTCCAGGTGGCCGCCTCCGGCGCCCACGCCGAGGCCCCGAAGTACCTCGACGTGCGGCTGGCCGAGCTGAGCTGCTTCGTCGTCCGCCGCCCGCAGCGCACCGAGATCCCGGTGCAGTGCGAGGAGCAGCTGGTCGTGGAGCACTACTCCCGCTGAGCCCCGAGCCCGGTCGCGCCCTCCGCGGGTGCGACCGGGCTCAGTCGGTGTTGAGCCGGACGGCGCGGCGGGTCCTGCGCCCGGTCCACCAGAAGGGCAGCGCCCAGACCAGAGCCCACCAGGGGACGTCGTCCCAGCGGCTCTGCACCGCGACGACCACGGCGCCCGCCCCCAGCAGGGCGAGCCAGGCCGCGGCGGTGACGAGCAGCGCGGTCCGCCTCCGCCCGTGCAGCGGCGCGGGCTCCCAGGCGCGCGCGAGGGCCACGACGGCGGCCCGCTCGGCCGGGTCCTGGAGCGCGTGGCCGCCCAGCAGGGCCGCCTCCACCCGCCCCATCGCCACCGGCGTCAGGCCGTGGGTCCGCCGGACGTCACCCAGCACGTCGCGGTCCCGACCCGGCCGCAGTCGGGACCAGGCCGCCCGCCGGCTCCACCACACGGCAGCCGCGGGCAGGCCGAGCAGGAGCAGCAGCACCACCGTCCAGGCCCAGGTCACAGCGCTGATGATCACCTGCTCGTGCACTCGCCGCACCCCGTTCACCCAGGGGTCCCCCACCGTCCGTCCTGCCCGGGGACGGTGCGGTCGTGCGCATCGTGCTCGTGGCCAACCTGCACCACCCCACCTCCGGTGGGCTGCGCACCGCCGTCGACCGGCTGGCCCTGGGGTACGCCCATCGGGGGCACGCCGTCGCGGTGCTGGTCCCGGGCCCGCGCACCGAGGGCGACCCGGCGGACGTCGTCCCGGGTGCGGTCACCCGGCTGACGCTGGCCGCCCCGCGGGTGCCGGGCACCGGCGGCTACCGGCTGATGGACCCGTGGCGGGTGCGTCGGCTGCTGGACCAGCTCGCCCCGGACCGACTCGAGGTCTCCGACCGGACGACGCTGCGGGGGCTCGGCCGGTGGGCCGCCGACCGTGGCGTGCCGACACTGGTCATGGCCCACGAGCGGCTGGACCGGCTGCTGACCCAGTGGCTGCTGCCGGCGGGGGCGGCCCGGCGGGTGGCCGACGTGGCGAACCGGCGGACGGCGGCGCGGCACGACCTGGTGGTCTGCAGCACCGACTTCGCCGCCGAGGAGTTCCACCGCGTGGGCGCCACCACCATCGCCCAGGTGCCGCTGGGTGTGGACCTGCGCATGTTCGCCCCGGACCGCCGGGACTCGCGGCTGCGCGGTGAGCTGCTGGACCGCTCCGACGTCCTGCTGGTGCACTGCGGGCGGCTGTCGGCGGAGAAGGAACCCGAACGCTCGGTCGACGCCCTGGTCGAGCTGCGGGCCCGCGGGGTGCGGGCCACGCTCGCCGTCGTCGGGGACGGACCGCTGCGGGACCGGCTGCGGACCCGCGCCGCCGGGCACCCGGTGCGCTTCCTGGGCCACGTCGAGGACCGCACCGCCGTCGCCACCCTGTTGGCCAGCGCCGACGTGGCCCTGGCCCCCGGGCCGCACGAGACGTTCGGGCTGGCCGCCCTGGAGGCGCTGGCCTGCGGCACCCCGGTGGTGGCCTCGGCCAGCTCCGCGCTGCGCGAGCTGGTCACCGGCGGCGCGCACGGCAGCGCGGTCGCCGACGACGCGGCGTCCTTCGCCGACGGGGTGCAGCGGGTGCTGGCCCACGATGTCGACGTCCGACGGGCCGCTGCCCGGGCGCGCGCCGCGGACTTCCCGTGGGCCGCGTCGGTCGACGCGATGCTGGGGCTGCTGGCCGCCTGATGCGCCGCCGCGGGGCAACCCGCAGGCTGGGTGCATGCGCCCGGCCACCGCACGACGACGAACCGCTGCCCTGCTCCTCCCCCTGGCCCTGGTCCTCACCGCCTGCTCCGGCGGCGAGGACGGCGACGGGCCCAGCGAGTCCCCCGGGGCCGCCGAGCCCGCCGACTCCCCCGAGACCACGGTCGACCCGGCCGGCACGGTCGTCGACCTGGACCCCGATGCCGAGGGCATGGTCTTCGACCCGGTCACCGGGCTGCTCGCCGTCGCCGTCCGTGACCCCAACCGGTTGGTGCTCACCGACGCCCAGGGCGTCACCCAGCTGGAGGTCCCGCTGCCCGGGCACGCCCGGCACCTGCAGCTGGCCGCACCCGGCGGCCCGGTGCTGGTCCCCGCGGAGGACTCCAACACCCTGGTCGAGGTGGCCCTGCCCGGCGGCGCGGTGACCGAGACGAGGGTCGGGGACTACCCGCACGACGCCGCCCAGGTCGCCAGCGGCCAGATCCTGGTCGGCGACGAGATGGGCGGCACGCTGTCCGTCGTCGAGGACGGCGAGGTCACCGCCACGCTGGACAGCCAGACCCAGCCCGGCGGCGTGGCCACCGTGGCCGACATCGCCGGGGTCGTCGACGTCGGGGCGTTCACGATCACCACCTACGACGTCCCGGCCGGGGAGCTGCAGACCGTGGCCGACGCCGGCGACGGCCCCACGCACGTGGCCGCCGACGGCCAGGGCCGGTTCCTGGTCGCCGACACCCGCGGGGACGCCGTGCTGGTGTTCGGCTCGGACCCGCTGGAGCTGCAGTCGACGTACGAGCTCCCCGGCAACCCCTACGGCCTGGCGTACGACGGCACCGACCAGGTGCTGTGGGTGACGCTGACCGCCACCAACGAGGTCATCGGGCTGTCCACCGCCGGTGCCGAACTCACCGAGGTGGCCCGGTTCCCGACCGTCCGCCAGCCGAACACCGTCGCGGTCGACCCCTCCTCGGGGCGGGTGTTCGTGGGCAGCCGGGAGACCGGGCAGCTCCAGCTGATCGACGCCCGCGGCTGATCGCCCCGGGGTCAGCGGCGGGCGTCGTCCTCGTCGAGGGGGACGGCGGCCCGCTGCTCGACGGCGTCGGCCTCGTCCACGTCGTCCCGGGCCGGGGTGGCCGGTCCGACCTGGTCGGTGACGGCCTGGTCCTGCTCGATGCGGTCGGCGTCGTCGACGGGGTTGCTCATCGGTCCTCCTGGGTGGTCGGGGAGCACTGTCCTGCCCGTCCACGCGGCCGGTGACACGTGCGACGTCCAAGTGACCGGGCGGCGAACGGCTGGCACCATCGGAGTGGTGTCGATCAACGGTGAGTGGGAGTACGCGCCGCTGCGCATCCCGACCGGCACGTCCCGGTCGGCCGCGGCGCAGATGATGGCCCTGCAGTCCGACGTCGGCGGCTGGGAGCTGTCCGGGCTGCAGGTGTGGGCCGACGGCACACGACGGGTCGTCATGCGCCGCCGGGCCCGGCTCAGCTACCTGCCGCTGCCCGCGGTCTGAGCGGGGTCCCCGCTCAGGGGACCAAGACGACCTTGCCCACCGTGCCGCGGTCGCCGAGCGCACGCAGGGCAGCCGGTGCCTCGTCGAGCGGGAGGGTCTGCCCGACGACCGGGTCGATGGCGCCGTCGGCGAACAGCCGGCACAGCTCCTCGTGGACCATGCCGATCCGGCCCGGGTCCTTGCTGCGGTACAGGCCCCAGTGCAGGCCGACCACGGAGTAGTTCTTCACCAGCACGTGGTTGGCGCGGGCCGAGGGGATCCGCCCGGAGGTGAAGCCGACGACGACCAGGCGGCCCTCGAAGGCGATGCACTTGGTGGAGCCGTCGAACACGTCGCCGCCGACCGGGTCGTAGACGACGTCGGCGCCGTGTCCGCCGGTGATCTCCTTCACCCGGGCGACGAAGTCCTCGGCCAGGTAGTCGATGACGTGGTCGGCGCCGAGCTCGGCACACACCCGGGTCTTCTCCGGCCCACCCGCGGTGGCGATGACCTTGGCGCCGGCGGCCTTGCCGAGCTGGATGGCCGCCGTCCCCACGCCCCCGGCGCCGGCGTGGACCAGCAGCCACTCCCCCGCCTGCAGCCCGGCGCGACGGTGCAGCCCGACGTAGCCGGTCTGGTAGGTCAGGTACAGCGCGGCCGCCTGGACGTCGCTCATCCCGTCGGGGACGGGCCACGCCGCGGCGGCGTCCATCAGGGCGTACTCGGCGAAGGCGCCGGGCCCGCCCGCGGGCGAGCCGAGCACCCGGCGGCCGTCCTCCAGTTCCCCGCACAGCTCCAGGCCGGGCGTGAACGGCAGCGGCGGCTTCTCCTGGTAGGTGCCCTGCGCCATCAGGATGTCCGGGAAGTTGAGCGCCGCAGCGAGGACCCGCACCTTCACCTGGCCCTCGCCGGGCACCGGCTCCGGGACCTCGTCGAGGGTCATGACGTCAGCAGGGTCTCCGAGCGAGTGGACTCGCCATGCACGCATGCCGGCGACAGTGCCAGACCGGCTGGTGACCGGCGTCACGGGGTCGCGGGGTGCGGTCAGAGCGGTCCGCGCAGGTGCGCGGGGATGGCCGCGGACTCACCCGAGGCGGTCTTCGCCGCCGGCACTCCCTTGAACCGGTAGGGGACGGCGCCCACACCGGGCTGCACGACGTAGGCCGCGCCCGGGTCGGCACCGGCCCAGGCGGCCTGCATCGCCGTCGCGACCTCCTCGGCGGTGAGCACCGGGAACTCGGCGTCGGCGAAGTGCTCGCGCCACGGGTCGATGATCGCGGTGTCGGCGAAGCCGGGGCAGATCGCCGAGATGGTGATGCCCTCGGGGTGCAGCACCGGGGCGATGGACCGGACGAACGCCACCGCGCCGCCCTTGGCGATCGAGTAGGCCTGGTCGGTCGGCATCGGGGACAGCCCGGCCAGCGACGCGGTGACGACGATCGAGCCGCCACCGGCCCGGCGCAGCGCCGGGCGGACCGCGTCGGTGCCGAACACCACGCCGTGCAGGTCGACGGCGATGACCCGCAGGTACTCGGCGACGTCGAGGGCGTCGGTGCCGCCCTGGCTGGCGATCCCGGCGTTGAGGAACGCGGCGTCCAGCCGGCCGTGCTCGGCCTCGACGTCGGCGACGACGCGCTGGTTGGCGGCGTGGTCGGTGACGTCCAGGACGGCGAAGGACACCCCCAGCTCGGCGGCGACCGCGCGGTTGCGCTCGCCGTCCAGGTCGGCCAGGACGACGCGGACGTCGGCGTCACGCAGCCGGGTGGCCAGCGCACGCCCGAAGCCTCCGGCGCCTCCGGTGACCAGGGCGACGGAACCGGGGCGGGGGCTCGTGCGGGGCTCGGTCATGCCCGGCATCGAAACACGCCGGTGACCCAGGCCACCCGGAGGGGTGATGAACGCGGCCCGCCCTCCATTCCGGCCCCTCATCGGCCGATGGACCGGGAGTAGACGTGTCGTGCACGACCGAACGGAGACCCCACTCATGCGGCCAGGCCCGCTGCGCAGCCTGACCTTCGTCGTCCTGGTCGCCCTGTCGGCGGTGGTCGGTCGCTGGACGGTCATCGAGGGCACCGAGGTCTACCTGGTGTGGCCGGCGGCCGGGGTCGCCGCGCTGTGGATGCTGCTGGAGCAGGGTCGCCGCGGGAGGTGGGTGGACGCCCTGGCGCTGGGCGCCGTCATCACCGCCGTCGACCTGGCCACGGGCAGCCCACCGCTGGTCGCGGTCAGCCTGGCCGTGCTGAACGTCGGGCAGGCGCTGCTGGTGGCCCGGTTGTACCTGCGCTGGAGCCACTCACCCGCAGGCCCGCTGCTGCTGGACATGCGCGACCTGGCGGTGCTGCTGCTCGTCACCGGGCTGGCCACCACCGCGACCGCGGTCGTGGGCACCGGGATGCTCTTCCTGGAGACCGGGTCCTGGTCGCTGCTGGACGTCGTGGTGTGGCAGGCCCGCAACGGGGCCGCCGTGCTCATCGTCGTGTCCCTGGGTCTGCGCCTGCGGCAGGTGCTGCTGGTGCGCCGGGGCGAGGTCCGGGAGGTCGCCGCGCTGGCCTTCCTGCGGCCCGCCGGGTGGCGGTGGGCCGAGCTGGGGCTGGCCGTCGTCGCCTCGGTGCTGGGCAACGTGGCGGTCTTCGTCTGGATGCCGTCCTACCCGGTCGCCTTCCCGCTCTTCGCGCTCACCGCCTGGGTGGCGCTGCGCTTCGACACCGGCTTCACCACGTTGCGGACGGCCGTCGTCTCGCTGGTCGCGGTCGCCTTCACGCTGCACGACAACGGCCCCTTCGCCGCCGTGGACGACGTCCTGGTGCAGGCCGTCATCGTGCAGGCCTACATCGCCCTCGGCGCCGGCCTGGGGCTCGCCCTGGCGCTGAACCGGGACGTGCGCCTGGTCCTGGAGGACCGGTTGCGGGCCGCGGCCGACTACTCGGCCGAACGGCACCGCCAGGTCGAGGTGCTGGCCCGCGCCACCCGTCGGGTGCTCACCTCCGACGACCCCCGGACCGCGGTCTGCGAGGCGGTCCGGGAGGCCACCGGCGCCGACGGCGTCTACCTCATCGAGCCCGACGCCGACGGCGTCCTGGTCTCCACCGCCGTCGTCGGGGTGGACCTGCCGCCTCTCGCCTTCGACCCCGACCCGGCGTCGTCCATGACGGCCCGCCTGTTCAGCCAGGGCGCCGCCGTGTTCGCCTCCGACGTCGCCGCCGAACCGGGGGCCGACGCCGCGGTGGTCGACCGGCTCGGCATCGCCTCGGCGGCCTGGCAGCCGGCGGTGCTGGCCGACGACCGGGTGGTCGCGCTGATCGGCGTCCTGTGGCGCACCCCGGTCCCGGAGCTGTGCACCACCACGCTGGGGGTGCTCTCCGTGTTGGGCGGGGAGGCGGCCCGGGCGATCGAGCGCGGGAACCTGCTCGAGCAGCTGGCCCGTGCCGCCGACCGTGACCAGCTCACCGGGCTGGCCAACCGGCGGCGCTGGGACGAGCTGTCGCTCGTCGAGGTGTCCCGGGCACAGCGCAGCGGACTGCCGCTCACCCTCCTGCTGCTGGACCTGGACCACTTCAAGGTCTTCAACGACACGTTCGGCCACGCCACCGGGGACGTGCTGCTGCGCGACTTCGGCGCGGCCGCCTCGGACTGCCTGCGCGACGGTGACCTGATCGCCCGCTGGGGCGGCGAAGAGTTCGCCGTCGCGCTGCCCGCCTGCTCCGCGGAGGCGGCCCGTCCGGTGGCCGAGCGCATCCTCGCCGCCGTGCCGCACGGGCAGACGGCCACCGTCGGCATCGCGCAGTGGGTCCCCGGGGAGTCCGCCGCCGAGACCCTGGGCCGCGCCGACGCCGCGCTGTACTGCGGCAAGCGCGGCGGGCGGGCGCGCGCGGTCGTCGCCGATCAGCCGGCGGTCGTGCCCGCCTGACCCCGCCGCACCGCGGCCAGGAACGCCTGGGCCGCGGCGTCGTCGTCGACGACCGCGAAGCGCAGGGTGTTGCCGCCGGTCCACAGCGACAACTCCCGTCGGGTGCCGGTCAGCCGCCGCGCCGTCCGGACGTCGGCGCCGGTGACCTGCGCCAGCGGGACGTCGGCCAGCGTCGGCTGACCGAACAGCCCGGCGTGCGCCAGCCACAGCCGACCGCCGGCCACCCCCAGCGCCTGAGCGCTGCCCGGCACCGGGAGCCGGCCCTGGGTCACCCGCAGCACCGTGATCGGGGCGTGCCCGTCCTGGGTGAGCTGGCCGACCAGGAAGGCGGTGAGCGCGTCGGCCACCTCAGCTGGCGCGCAGGAAACGGTCCAGCACCCGGATTCCGAACTGCAGGCTCTCCACCGGGACGCGCTCGTCGATGCCGTGGAACAGGCTGGCGAAGTCCAGGTCGGCGGGCAGCCGCAGCGGGGAGAACCCGAAGCAGCGCATGCCCAGGGTCTCGAAGCTCTTGGCGTCGGTGCCGCCGCTCATGGTGAACGGCACGGGACGGGCGCCGGCGTCCTCGGCCTTGAGGGCGGCGACCATCTGCTCCACCAGCGGGCCGTCGAACGTCGTCTCCACCGCCTGGTCGTGGTGGATGTAGTCGCGGGTGACGCCCTCGCCGAGGAGCTCGTCGATCTGGGCCTCGAACGCCTCCTCCTGCCCGTAGAGGAAGCGGCCGTCGATGGTGGCGCTGGCGGTGCCGGGGATGACGTTGGCCTTGTAGCCGGCGTCGACCATCGTGGGGTTGACGGTGTTGCGCAGGGCCGCGCCGATCATCCGGCTGATCGAGCCCAGCCGGGACAGCGCCTCCTCGGGCTCGTCGGGGTCGATCTCGATGCCGTAGGCGTCGCTGACCTCCTCGATGAACTGCTTCATCGGCGGGGTGAGCACGGTGGGCAGCCGGGTCGACCCGATCCGGGCGACGGCGGCCGACAGCCGGGTGACGGCGTTGTCGTCGTGCACGAACGAGCCGTGCCCGGGGCGGCCGGCGGCGGTCAGCCGCATCCAGGCCAGGCCCTTCTCCGCCGTCTGGACGAGGTAGAGGCGCAGGTCGTCGCGGACGGTGAGGCTGAACCCGCCGACCTCGCTGATCGCCTCGGAGACGTTCTCGAACAGGTCGGCGTGGTGGTCGACCATGTGGTGGGCGCCGTACTTGCCGCCGGCCTCCTCGTCGGCGACGAAGGCCAGCACGATGTCGCGCGGCGGGGTGACGCCGGTCCGGGCCCAGTCGCGCACCAGCGCGAGGGTCATGCAGTCCATGTCCTTCATGTCGACCGCGCCGCGGCCCCACACGTACCCGTCGCGCTGCTCACCGGCGAAGGGGTCCACGGACCACTCGCTGGCGTCCGCGGGGACGACGTCCAGGTGGCCGTGGACGAGCAGCCCGGGCCGCTCCCGGTCCTGGCCCGGGATGCGGGCGACGAGGGAGGCGCGGCCCTTCTCCGACTCGTGGATGACGGAGTCGATGCCGACCTCGTCGAGCTTGGCGGCCACCCACTCGGCGGCCTGCCGCTCGCCCTTGCTGGTGGTCGTGTCCCCGGTGTTCGTGGTGTCGATCCGAATGAGCTCGCTCAGCAGGTCCGCGACCTCGGCCTGGGCGCGCTCCAGCGGTGCGGGTGTCGTCTCGGCCATGCGCCCGATCGTGCCACCGCGCCGTCCGCTCCCCCACCCGGCGGCATCCGGTCACCGCACAGGGACCCGTTCGGCGCGTGCGGTGACCGGGTCCCTGCCGGGTGACCAGCTGCGCGGCTCGCCGGTGCCGAGGGGGCGTGCGGACGCCGCGAGGGGCTCCCGTATGCTTCTCCACGGCCGCGCCACAGTGCGCAGTCCACCTGTCCGGGTGGCGGAATGGCAGACGCGCTAGCTTGAGGTGCTAGTGCCCTTTATCGGGCGTGGGGGTTCAAGTCCCCCCTCGGACACAAGATCACCTTGTCGTGGGGTTTGAGCATCGGGAAAGACCCTCCGGTGGAGAACCTGTTCGATTCAATGCCCCCACCCCTGCCGTCGACGCTCCCGAAGAGCCCAGGGACGGCGCCCAGGACCACGCCACGCTGCCTCCCATGCGGGGTCTAGCCTTCGAGCCCGTCCCAGGCCCTGGGGCACCCTCACTCCGCCCCCATCGCTGCCAGTGGGCGTGCGGGTCCGGGTGCAGCGGAACTCGGCGCCCGGAAGGTGCAGCCGGTAGAGCGTGGCGCGTCCTTTGCGGCCCTTCTGGGCACGGGTGAGCCAACCGGCTTCCTCGAGGACGTCGAGGGCGTTGTTTACGCTCCGCCTCGACCAGCCGCTTCCCTGTTCGAGCGTCGCCTGGCTGGGCTAGCCCTCACCCCGCTTGTCGGCGTGGGTGGCGAGCGTCATGGCGATGTGCCTGGCTATGGCCGGCAGATCAGAGTCGCGGATGACTCGGTTGTAGGCGAAGGGGTCGTAGGTGCCGAGAGTCGTCATACACAGGGACGGTCCATCCGCTGCTCGAACGTCAGTCAGGAGCGGCAGAAGACCCTGCCGACGGTGCCGCACCTAGTCCCAGTCTCCACGCAGCCACCGGTCGGGTCGTCTAGCGCCACCTCTGTCGCGTTCACTTCTCCGGGTTGGGCGTACGCCCAACCCGGAGAAGTGGTGAAGGGCATCGGCACACGAGGGGTGCCCGAGCTGGGTCGCCAGATCGCATGACAATCGGCACGACGACGCTGAATGACCAGCGGTTACATCGTCGTCGTGGTGGCCGTTGCGCACAGCTACGCCTGGGTTGCTCTAGTCTCCATCAGCCGGTAGCCCGCGCCGCCGGCCCAGGTGCTTGTCGCGGTCGCGCCCGCTGGATCGGCCCCCTCGATGACGGCTCGCAGGCGCGGTCCTGCGATGTTCTCGACGGTCGCTGGTACGGCCTCCACGGCGATCCAGCTCCGCTGCATCTTGTGCGCAACGGCGGCCGTCGTGCCGGACCCCAGGTAGCAGTCCAGGACAAGGTCGCCGGGGTCCGTGGCGACATGGAGGATGCGCTCCATCAGCCGCTCAGGCTTAGGGGTGTCGAACGGCACTGGGTGCTTGATCAGTCGGAGCAGCTCCTTTTTCGACTCGGCGTTGTCCCCGACCTCGTCGGCGAGCCAGAGCGTGAAGGGCGCCAAGTCCCCGAGCTCAGACTCGTAGCGCTTCAGGCGAGGGCGACCGGCGCCGTTGCGCGGCCAGTAGACCCTGCCGGCCTCTACCAGCTGCTGAAACCTGGCCGCCGTGTAAGTCCAGCACCGTCCCGGCGGCGGGTCATGAGCGACGCCTGTTGGGCTGATCACTGTGTAGAACTGGCTAGCGGTGCCGTGACCGGCCTGCGCGCTCATGGGCACTGATCGCCAGGGTCCCTTCGGGTCGCCGTCAGGGTTGACGCATGCCCCCTCGTCCGGCAAGCCGTTGCGGACGGTCTTCCAGACCTTGGGTCCGGCAGGGCTATACACGTGGATGTAGTCGTGGGAGGCGCTGAACGCCTTTCTGTTGTCGCGGGAGGTGCGCCGCTGCCAGACGATCGTGGCCACGAAGGCATCCGCGCCGAATACCTCGTCAAGCACGCAGCGCCCGTGGTGCTGCTCGGAGTCGTCCAGGTGCAGCCAGACGCTGCCCTGGGGGTGCAGCAGCGCTTGTACGTCGAGCAGTCGCTGGCGGAGCGCTTCTAGCCAGGCTGCGCTGTCGAGCGAGTCGGCATAGTGCTCGAAGCGCGAGCCAGTGTTGTAGGGCGGATCGAGGTAGGCGAGCTTCACGGCGCCCCGGCGACTCGGCAGCTCGCCCGAGCCGGTGACCAGCATCGGGAGTGCTACAGCCGCGTCTCCAACAATCATCAGGTTGTCGCCCGCGGCTCCCACGTCCTCGACAGGCACCAGTTCCCAGGTCTCTAGCGGAACCTCCGTCTCCGGCGCGCCCCGGCGCAGCGGAACCACGGGGGTGGCGTTCTTACCCGGCCAAATCAGTTCAGGTCTGCCGGGAGTGGCACGGCGGGAGCCACGCCCGGTTCGTGGGCGATCCTCAACTACGGGCGCCAGCGGGCGGGTTGCGGAAGTTAGGACTGACTCGACTGACACGTCGCCGAACGTAGTGCGGGCGTGCGACAGTTTCGTGTCTCTGTTGACTGACCGGGTCGGGTGTCGCGTGCGCAAGGACGATCATGACAGTTGAGCTATACTTTCAGGGGCCTGGCGGCCTAGAGGACACGCTCCTGTCGCAGTTGATCCTTGCGTCACAAGGCGCCAAGGCAGGCGGCGGCGTCTTCGCCTGGTCCAACGCGCACGGCGCGCACGCGCTGTTGAGCAACCCGACGTTCCTCAAGTTTGCGAAGGCAGCACCATTCTCGCTCACCGTCGGCACTGACACGATCACCGACCCGCGTGCCATCGAGGCCCTGCAGGAGCGGGCGAAGGCCCTGCCCATGCTGACCGTGCACGCTTTCGTGCACTCGGAGGCGCCCCTTTTCCATCCCAAGATGGCGTGGTTTCAGACCGAGGACTGCCTACGCCTGCTGGTCGGCTCGGGCAACTTCACGCGCGGTGGGCTCCAGGCGAACTGGGAGATCTTCACGTCTTCGGTGCTCAGTGGAGCCGTCGCCGCGAAGGTGTTGAAACAGATCACTGACTGGCGGGCCAGCCACGCCGCCTTCCTGTTGCCCCTGGATGACCCGCGCGTAGCCGCGCAGGTCGAGGGCAATGTCGGCAACGAGCGCAGCCTGAGGAAGAAGCAGCCTAAGCCTGCCGCGGACGTGGACCCGGAAGTCACCGGGCCCGCGGCAGGCATGGTCTGTCTGGTCACGGAACTCTCGAAGAACCGCAAGATCAAGGCGACGGGCGAGTCGGCCTTCAGCCAGGCCAGCTTTCCCAAGACGATCTTCGAGGACTTCTTCGGAGTTCACGGTGCCGCCCGGGATGTTCTGCTCTATCACGTGGGCAACACGGGCGCGCTCGACGGTGTGGAGAGCACACTGGGCAGGAGTAAGCCCAACAGCAGCAACTACTACTTCGAGCTCGCTGCCGCCGCTGGCATGGCGCACCCGGGCGACCAGGCTCCGATTGCGGTCTTCTTGAAGTTGGATAGCGGCGCGTTCCTCTATCTATTCCGCCTGCCAGGACAGACCGGCTACGCCGAGTTGAGCGACCTCCTGACAGCGACCTCGTCGCCCACGGGCAACCAACTACGGCGCGTCGTCACTGGTCGGCAGCAGGTCGCCGACTTCTGGCCAGGCTGCCCCATCCTCACAGCGCGAGAGCCAGGCTCCTAGGTCAGGGCCGGCACACCAGCAGCACCTCCGCGTCGTACGTCCTTGCCGCGTTCAGGCGCTCCACGTTCAACTTCGCGTGACCGACGCCGGCGATCTCAACCACGTCGACGCTGCCGAAGTGCGAGGCAAGCCGGGCCCGCAAGTCGTCCAAGAGCACGACCCGGGCGCGCGGCTTGTCCGTCTTCGGGACCGGGGAGTAGGACACAATCAGCGGAATCTGACGGGCGCGCAAAGGTATGCACAGCTCGTCGAACGCCCGGGGCGCCTCGCTCACGATGCAGAACGGTGACTGATGTCTGTCCCGCCTATACAGGCCGCGGCTGGGCTGCTCACGACCTCCCGTGCGGACGGTGCTCAGTCCTGGGTCACCGCCCAGTGCCAGGGTCTCGAGCACATGGTAGAAGCGGCTGTAGTGATCACGGGTGTAGGGCGGATCGGCATACACGACGCCTACGTCGTCGGGTAACGAGGCCAACGTGGAGCGGTAGTCGCCGCATGAGGTCCGGACGGGGTAGGGCGTCGCGCTTCGATCTTGGTAGCGGTGCAGCCAGGTCTCAAAGGCGGGGAAGGTCGACTTCTGACGACTGCGAATCAGCGACGCCACGAGCGCCGGTTTCACGGCACCACTGCTTGACCGCATGCGCATGGGCTGAGCGAAGTGTCCGCCGACGCTGGCGACGAGCTCACTCGTGGTGCTCAACAGCGCAGCAAGCGCCGTATCGCGCTCGACCTCCGGAAGCGCTCGGATGACGCTCGCCAGAGCGTCCAGTTCGGCAGCCTGCTGGTAGGAGAAGTACACGCCGCCGTAGTACCGGACCATGGCCGAGCGGCTCCCGTCGACGACCTCAGCTGAGGCCGCCGAAACAAGGTCAGTAAGGGGTGAGTGCTGGGCTGGGGCGGCGACCGTCCAGGCGCTGGCAGCGATGGACCCGCGTTCGACCAGGTCGCTGACCTGCGCTGCGTCGCGCGACGTATGCACCGCCGCCTCGTACGCGATGAGCCGCTGCAGAGCCGGCCCCAGGTGGGTCGCGAGCTCCCCGCGCGCTCTGTGCACCAGCACCGCGGGCTCATGGCCAGGCAAGGCGACCGGTGCCACCAAGGCGGAGGTCAGCACGCGGCTGTACTCCTGCACGTCGCTGGCGTGCACGGGGCCGAGGCCCGCAAGGTGGCGACTGACGACGCCAGTACCGGCGAACAGGTCGCAGACGACGGGCCGGCCTGGATCGCGGAGGCCGTCTACCTGACTCTGGATCTGATCAAGCAGGCGCCACTTGCTGCCCAGGTATTGGATGGGCCGGAAGTTGTCCGTCGACCGCGGGCGCGACAGGGGAAGCACGTCGGTCGCTGTCATCGCTGCGAGCCTACGGCCAGCGGGGCACCTCAGACTGGCTGACGCGCAGGCTCGGTTACAACCACGTCGCAATGACCCGGGACGCTCCCGGCTTGTCTGGGTTCCCCCGCCTCAAGTGGCGGCTGAGAGAAGTCCAGCTATCGGCCCCGCCGCTGCGACCTTCTAGTGACCCGGAACGGCCTACCCAGGGCAGCGCTACCTCGTCAAGGAACGCCTGGTAGGCCTCGCGAGCACGCTCAGCCAACTGCGGTGGGCTCGGATTTTAGCGGAGCCCCCCGGACCCGCTCGAGTCGTAAGGTTCGGAAGCCGAATCCCGCTGTAACGTGCCCTCATCAGTGCTTGAACCCCCGTCTTGCCATTGCTGTGTTCAAGTCCCCCTCGGACACTTTTCACGGGGAAGCTTCCCCAGCACTACGTGCCTCAGCAGGTCGTGGGCCGAGCTGGCGGCTGAGGGGACGAGCAAGCAGCGCGCCGAGGCCCACGACCTGCTGCGTCGCTACGTCTCGCTCGGGTGCGCGGTCGGCTGCTCCGCCGTCCTGGCGACCCAGCGGCCGACCAGCGACACCGTGGACACCGGCACCCGAGCGCTGCTGGCGCACCGCCTGGCCCTCCGCTGCGGCGACCGCTGGCAGTCCGAGGCCATCCTCGGCCAGGGCAACGACCAGGCAGCGCGCATCCCGCTGTCCTCGCCCGGCTGGGGGCTGCTCGCCAGTGGCCCGGACCTGCGCGGGTCCAGGTCTACGACCTCGACCCCGCCCGCATCGCTCGGATGCGCTGCTCCGCTCTGCGCGTGGACCTGCGGTGGGGACGGTGACCTGCGGCCGCTACGCCCCCGGAGGCCGGAGCCGGGTCACGACAGTGGGCGAGCCCCGGCGGGCCAGCCTGCTCCCCCGCCGACCGATTTCGCGGCCCGTGTCCACGAGAAGCCACCTCTGCCCGACGACCCGGCCGTCCTTCTTCCACACCTCGTGGTCCAGTGGCCGGCTGAGTTGCCTTACGAGCCAGGCGACGGCCGCCTCCGCAGCCTCGTCGTCGGTCAGCGTCGGTCCGCGGACGACCAGCGCCTCCTCGTCCCGCTCGTCGAAGCCGTCCCAGAGGTGAACGTCTCCCCAGTAGCCGCCGAGGACACCGTCCTCACAGGCGACCTGGATGTGGTTGTTGGTGCCGCGCAGGCCGCCGTCAGGGATGCCGGGCACGTCCACCATGAGCAGGCACCCGGCGTAGTCGGTCTCCCAGGTGTCGCCGGGCTCGATGAGGTGCCCCAGCCGCTCGGGAGCGAGGGCGCGCACGCCCTCGAGGAACGGCGTCGTCCTGTCACTGGGAAACCACGTCGTCTGGTCCTGCAGGTCGGCCACGGCAGGCAGTCTCACTCATCCGGGCTGACGAGGCGGTTACCTGTACGGTCACATCGGGAGGTGTCCACCCTGGATATCACGACCACGGGAAACCTTCCCCATGTGGAGGACACAAGTCCCCCCTCGGACACCACACACACCCCGTGGTCCTGCAGGTCAGGTACACGGGGTGTGGTCGTTTCCGGTGGAACTGAGAGCCCGCCGCGCGCCTATCCGCCCGTGCTGAGCCCCCGCCGGAGCTCGCCCAGCGCCTCGGCCAGCCCCACCCGCGGCGCCCAGCCCCAGCGCCGCGCCCGGTCGGTGCGCACGGTGCCCGTCCAGACGGGCTCGTCGGTCCACTCCGGTGCGACGCCGACCGCGTCGGCCACCGTCCCCAGGTAGTCCCGCCAGGTGGCCGGCTCCCCGGCGACGAGGACCGGGGTCGCGGCCCCGGGCACCGGGCCGTCCTCGGCGTCCGCGGCGCTGGCGACGGACCCCACGGCCAGGTCGGCCAGGAAGGCGGCCAGGTCCTCGACGTGCACCCAGGGCCAGCTCTTGGCCGGGTTGGCGCTGCGCTCACCCTCGCGGACAGCGTGCGGGCGCAGCGAGTTCCAGACCGACGTCTCCCCGGCACCCAGGATCGCCGGCGGGCGCACCAGCACGGTGGTCAGCCCGGCGATCCCGGCCAGCGCAGTGTCCGCCTCGTTCTTGGTGTCCGGGTAGTCCCCGCTCCCCTGCGGCAGCAGGCTGCTGTCCTCGACGAGGTCCCCGGCACCGGCAGAGCGGTCGTACACCCCGGCCGTCGAGACGTGCACCAGCCGGGCCACCCCGGCGTCCCGGGCCGCCCGGGCGAGGACGGCGGTGCCCTCCACCCCCACCTGGTGCTGCGCCTCCCGGGAGGAACCCATCGGGTGCACCGTGGTGACCACCGCGTCGGCGCCCTCGGTCAGCCGACCGGCGTCCTCGGGGTCGGTGGCGTCGGCGACGTGCTCGTGGACGCCCTCGGCCACCGGCGCGGTGCCCGGCCGCCGGACGACGGCGCGCACCTGCGCCGACCGTGCGGCCAGTGCCCGGCACACCGCCGCTCCCACGAGTCCGTTGGCACCGGTGACGACGACGACAGGGGTCCGATCGCTCATGGCGACCACCCTGCCAGCCGGACCGTCGGGGCGTCAGGGGCTGGCGACGACGGCGAGCAGCTGCAGCTTCTCGTGGGTCTCGCTGCCGGGTTCCGCCGTGTAGACGAGCAGGGACTGGGCCTGCTGCGGGTCCGACAGGGTCTGGCACTGCAACTCCAGCAGCCCGACCTGTGGGTGGACGAAACGCTTCACCGGCCCCGGTCGGAGGCCCACCTCGTGGGTGGCCCACACCCGGCGGAACTCCTCGCTGCGGGTCAGCAGGTCCTCGGCCAGCGCGGCGGCGCGGGACCGCGGGCCGCGCCGCGCGATCACCTCCCGCAGTCCGGACGCCCACGTGCGGGACAGCAGCGGGTGGTCGTCGGGGTGGTAGAGGTCGCGGGCCGTGGGCTCGGTGAACCAGCGGTAGCCCAGGCTCCTCCCGGGCCCGGTGCGCAGCGAGGCGTCCCCCAGCAGGGCGGTGCCCATCCGGGTCTGCCGCAACGTCTCCCCCAGCTCGGTGACGACCTCGGCGGGGGTGTCGGCGAGCCGGTCCAGGATGCGCAGCACGCCCGGGCCGACGTGCTGGCTGTCCGCGCCCCGCGCCGGCGGGTGGTGGCCGGCCAGCAGGAACAGGTGGTCGCGCTGGTCCAGGGACAGGTGGAGGCCCTGCGCGATCGCTGCGACCATGCCCTCGGAGGGCTGCGGGCCGCGCTGGCGCTCCAGGCGGGCGTAGTAGTCCGCGGACATGAAGGCCAGGGCGGCGACCTCCTCCCGGCGCAGGCCGCTGGTCCGCCGGCGCTGCCCGCGCGGCAGGCCGACGTCCTCGGGCTGCAGGGACTCCCGGCAGGTGCGCAGGAACTCCGCCAGCCCGGTGCGGTCGATGTCCACGCGCTCCCCCTCGTCCTGCCCACGGTCGTCGCGACCTTCGTACCGCCTCCCGACCCGGGCAGGCAGGACCTGTCGATCCCCCTCTGCTCGCGTCAGGCCCGGCCCGGCCAGCCACGGATCGACAGGCCGTGGCTTCGCCGCCGGAGTGCGCGCAGTGTCGTCGGCGACCCGCTCGACACCGACCCCGGAGGTCCCCGTGGCCCGCACCCCGATCGACATCACCGTCCCCGACCTGACCGGCACCCGCGCCGTGGTCACCGGCGCCAGCGACGGCATGGGCCGGCACATCGCCACCCGTCTGGCCGCCGCCGGCGCCGAGGTGGTGCTCCCCGTCCGCAACCCGGACAAGGGCCGCGCCGCCCTCACCGCGATCACCGCTGCCGTGCCCGCGGCGCAGGTGTCACTGCGGACGATGGACCTGTCCTCGCTGGAGTCCGTCGCCGCCCTGGGTGCCACGCTGCGCCAGGAGGGCGTCCCCGTCGGGATCCTGGTCAACAACGCCGGCGTCATGACCCCGCCGCAGCGGCAGACCACCGTCGACGGTCACGAGCTCCAGTTCGGCACCAACCACCTCGGCCACGTCGCGCTGGTCGGTCAGCTGCACCCGCTGCTCACCGCCGGGCGCGCCCGTGTGGTGTCCCAGCTGAGCATCGCCGCCGACCACCACGCCGTGCACCACGAGGACCTGGACTGGGTGCGGTCCTACGACGGCATGAGGGCCTACAGCTCCTCCAAGATCGCGCTGGGGCTGTTCGGGCTCGAGCTCGACCGGCGCAGCAGGGCCGCCGGGTGGGGCATCACCAGCAACCTGTCCCACCCGGGCATCGCACCCACCGCCCTGCTGGCCGCCCGGCCCGAGGTCGGCCGCTCGCGGGACACCCTGGGCCGCCGGCTCATCCGGGTGCTGTCGGACCGCGGGATCCTGCTGGGCACGGTCGAGTCGGCGAGCCTGCCGGCGCTCCTGGCCGCCACCGACCCGGCCGCCGACGGCGGCCGGTTCTTCGGCCCCAGCGGCTTCCGCAACCTCGGGGGCGCCCCGGCCGAGCAGCCCCTGTACAGCCGACTGGTCGACCCCGCAGAGGCCGCCCGGGTCTGGGACCTGTCCCTGCGGCTGACCGGCACGACCGCCCTGGACGCCTCCCCGAGGTGATGACCACCGCGCGGGTGGCCCCCGGCTGTCGGTGGTCTGTGCCACGGTGTCCGCACCCGACGAGGAGGCACAGATGGCCCGGACGACGACGACCGCACCCGACGTGACGGTGGCGGAGGTGCGCACCGAGCTGGCGGCCCTGGTCGACCCCCGGATGCGGGAGGTCAACCTGCGGCACGGCGACGACCACGGGGTGAACCTGACCGCCCTGCGCGGCTTGGCGAAGCGGCTGCGGACCCAGCACGAGCTGGCCCGGGAGCTGTGGGCCACCGGGGACTCCGACCCCCGCCTGCTGGCGCTGCTGGTCTGCCGTCCCAAGGCGTTCTCCCTCGAGGAGCTGGACACGATGCTGCGCGAGGCCCGGCGGCCCAAGGTGCACGGCTGGCTCGTCGACTACGTGGTGAAGAAGACCGCGCACGTCGAGGAGCTGCGGGTGCGCTGGCTGGCCGACCCGGACCCGGTGGTCGCGAGCGCCGGCTGGGCGCTGACCACCGACCGGGTGGCGAAGGCCCCCGACGGGCTGGACCTGTCCGGGCTGCTGGACGTGGTCGAGGCGGAGATGGCCACCGCGCCCGAGCGGCTGCAGTGGGCGATGAACCACTGCCTGGCCCAGATCGGCATCGAGCACCCCGCCCTCCGTGCGCGGGCGATCGCGATCGGCGAGCGGCTGCAGGTGCTCGCCGACTACCCGACCCCGCCGAACTGCACCTCGCCCTTCGCCCCGGTGTGGATCGCGGAGATGGTGCGCCGCCAGGAGGCGGCACGCTGAGGCCCGTTCAGCCCAGCTCGCTGTCCACCCAGCACCAGCGCCACGCCTCGTCCGGTTCGGCGCTGACGACGACCGGGTGGCTGCTGGCGTCGTAGTGCGCCCGGGAGTGCCGGCGTGGCGAAGAGTCGCAGCAGGCCACGTGCCCGCAGCTGAGGCAGGTCCGCAGGTGCACCCAGGTGGTGCCCTCGGCCAGGCAGTCGACGCAGGCCGCCTCCGGGTGCGCCGCACCGGCGGGGGCCGCGGCCAGGTGCGCGCACGCGGCGGCGCGCGGGCGCGGTGCCAGCGCACGGTCCCGATCGCCGGACACCACCTCCTCGTTGCGGTCCAGCAGCGACTCCTCGACGTCGATCGCGGCCAGCGCCGCCTCCAGCACCTCCCCCGGCGCCGTGCCCTCGTCCCGCGCCCGGACGACGACCTCCCGCTCGGCGTCCAGCATCTGCATCCGGAGCCGCGCGTAGACGCTGGAGGGCGTGTCCTGGTCGGCCAGCGGGCGGCCCAGCCGCTCCCAGGCCGCGTGCGAGCGGGCCACCGAACGGTCCCGCAGCCGGTGCACCACGCCCTCGGGCTCGTCCCCGGTGGTCAGCTCGGCCAGTCGACGCAGTCCGGCGGCGTTCGCCGCGTCGCCCAGCTCGGCGGCCTGCAGCGCGTCCTCGGCGGGGTCCGGGGCGGGCAGCCCCACCCGGCGCACCAGCCAGGGCAGCGTCGACCCCTGCAGCAGCAGGCTGCCCACCACCACGGTGAACGCGGCCAGCAGCAGCACCTCGCGGTCGGGGACGTCGGCGGGCAGCACCTGCGCCGCGGCCAGCGTGACCACCCCGCGCATGCCCGCCCACGACACCAGCCCGGCGACCGCTGGCCGCCAGGCCAGCCGCCGCATGCCCGCCGTCCCCACGGTGAGCACCCCGGCCAGCCCGAAGACGAACACGAACCGGGCCACCACGGTCGCCACCAGCACCCCGCCGCAGACCAGCGCGATCCGGCCCCAGCCCAGCCCGCTGTCCCCGGCGCCGGCGAGCAGGCCGGGCAGCTGCAGCCCGATGAGCAGGAAGACGCCGTTCTCCAGCACGAAGGCCACGGTCCGCCAGGTGACCGCCTCGGTGACCCGGGCGGTCGCCGTCTGCACCCGGGGGGAGAGCTGGGCCAGCGTCAGACCGGTGACGACGGTGGCCAGCACCCCGGAGGCGTGCACCTCCTCCGCGGCCAGGAACGCCAGGTAGGGGGCGACGAAGGAGACCAGCGTGTCCAGCACCGGGTCCCGCAGCCGCGCCCGCACCACCGCCAGCACCGCGGCGACCACCCCGCCGACCAGCACGGCCCCGACGACGGCCCAGACGAACTCCAGCGCCACCTCGGGCGCCGACGGCGAGGACGTCAGCGCCGAGACGGCGACGCTCAGTGCGATGAGTGCGGCGGCGTCGTTGACCAGGCTCTCGTGCTCGAGCAGGGTGCCGACCCGCCGGGGAAGGCCCAGCCGCCGGCCCACGGCCGACGCGGCGATCGCGTCCGGCGGCGCCACGACCGCGCCCAGTGCGAGCGCTGCGGCCACCGCCACCCCGGGCAGCAGCAGCCAGGTCACCGCACCCACGACCACGGTGGTGAACACGACGAGCACCACCGACATCGCGACGATGCTGGTCTTGTTGTGCCGGAAGTCGAACAGCGACGTCCGGGCCGTCGTGGCGTACAGCAGCGGGGGCAGCACCGCGAAGAGCACCACGTCGGGGTCCAGCTGCACCTCGGGCACGTGCGGCAGGTAGGACGCCGCTGCACCCACGACCACCAGCACCAGCGGGGTCGGCAGGCCGAACCGGTCGCAGAGGCCGGCGACCACGCCCACCGCGATCACCAGGGCCACCAGCTCGGCGGTCAGTTCCACGCTCGTCCGTCCCGGTCCACAGCGGAGGATCCTGTCAGCCCAGCGGACCCCGCAGTGCGTCGAGGACGGGTGCGTACATCCGGGCCTTGATGGTGCCCAGGGTCGGTCCGGCCTTGCCGGTGAGGGCCGCGGCCAGCTCGACCGCGGTGTCGCGGACGGCGTCCTCGGCGACGGCGTGCTCGACGATCCCCGCGGCGCGGGCGTCCTCGCCGCCGTAGCGGCGGGCCGTCGTCATCGACTCGTGGGCGGTCTGCGGCGCGAGCCGGGCCTGGATGAGCGCGGACATGCCGAGGGTGAAGGGCAGCCCGATGTCGGCCTCGGGCAAGCACCAGAACCCGCGGTCGGCGCGCATGACCCGGGTGTCGTGGGCCAGGGACAGCATGGCGCCGGCGGCGAAGACGTGGCCCTGCAGGGCGGCCACGGTGATCAGCGGCAGCGACAGGCAGCGGGCCAGCAGCACCTGGACGTCGGCCAGGTACGTCTCGTACTGGTCGCGGTGCGCACCCAGCCAGTCCAGGTCCAGGCCGTTGGAGAAGAACTTGCCCGTCGCCGCGGTGACCAGCGCGCGCGGGCCCTCGGCGGCCTCGACCTCGTCCAGGGCGGCGTGCACGGCGGTCAGCCAGTCGGGGTGGAAGCGGTTCTCGGTGTCGCCGAGGTCGAGCACGAACACGTCGTCGTGGCGGTCCAGGGTGGGCACGGGTCTCCTCCGGGGGACGGCGGCCCACGCGGGCCGGCGCGGCTGGTGACGATCCTCCACGTCTGCGACGCCGGTGGAGGCGGTCGTCGTGTCCTGAGTACCAGCACCCAGCCCGTCACCCGTCCGTCCGGGGAAGCTCGGGGGATGACCACCCCTCGCGAGCCCGTCGTCCCGCGCACCACCCGGCCCCGCTGGCCGCTCGTCGGCGCCGCTGTCCTGCTCCTGGTCGCGTTGGGGACGGCGGTGCTGCTGGCGCGACCGGTCGTCGGCGCCGACATCGGCGGTGGGCTCGCGCTGCTGTGCACCGCCCTGCTCACCGTTGCGCTCGGGGTCGCGCTCGCGGTCCGGTCCACCGCCGTCGTCCCGCGCCGCGTGGCGTCGGGCGCCCTGGCGGTGAGCGGCGTGGCGGGGACCGTGTCGGCGTTCGTGGCCGTGGACGGCTCAGCCCAGCGCATCGCGGTCATCGGTGCGGCCGCGGTCGCCACGTCGCTGGCCGCTCTCCTCGCCCGGTGAGGGCGTGCCGGGTGGGCCTCAGCGCATGCTGACGACGATCTTGCCCTTCGCCCGCCCGGTGGCCAGGTGCTCGTAGGCCCGGTCGGCCTCGGCGAACGGGTACACCCGGTCGATCACCGGACGCAGCGTGCCGTCGTCGACGAGGGCGGCGATCCGCTCGAGCTGGGCACCCGAGGCGTGCACGAAGAGGAACGAGTAGCGCACACCGTGCTTCGCGGCCTGCCGGTTGGTGCGGAACGCCAGGGCTCCCATGACCACCTGCAGGACCGGGTTGAGCCCCATCCGCACGGCGAACCCCCGGTCCGGTGGCCCGCTGACCCCGACGACCTGCCCGCCGCGGCGCAGCACGCCGAAGGACCGGGTGAGCGTCTCCCCGCCCAGCCCGTCCAGGACGACGTCCTGGTCGTGCACCAGCTCGGTGAAGTCCTGCGTGCGGTGGTCCACGACCAGGTCGGCGCCGAGGGCGCGCACCCACCCGACGTTGCTGGTGCCGGTGGTGGTGGCCACGGTGGCACCCAGGTGCTCGGCCAGCTGGACGGCGATGCTGCCCAGGCCCCCGGAACCGGCGTGCACGAGGACCCGCTGCCCCGGCTGGACGGCGGCCCGCTCGACCAGCACCTGCCACGCGGTCAGCGAGACCAGCGGCAGCGACGCCGCCTCGGTCATGGACAGCGACGTGGGCTTGCGTGCCAGGTCCCCCTCTGCGACGGCGACCCGCTCGGTCATCGTCCCGCCGGGCCGGGCCAGGTCCGGGCAGCCGTAGACCTCGTCGCCGACGGCGAACCGGGTGACGGCGCTGCCCACCGCGGTGACGACGCCGGCCAGGTCGAGGCCGTGGGTCATCGGCATCTCGGCCGGGAGGAAGGCCTTGAAGGCGCCCTTGCCGGCCAGCAGGTCCGCGACGTTGAGCGAGGCGGCGTGCACCTCGACCAGGACGTCGTGGGCACCGAGGACGGGCTCGGCGACCTCCGCCAGGTGCAGCGGTGCGCCGTACGCGTCGATCTGCCAGGCCTGCATCGGTGGGTCCTCTCGGTGGTGCTGCGGCGGGACCCCGAGTCCACCACCTGGCTTGCCTAGATGCAAGCCAGGTGGGTCACCCGCGGGGCAGGCGCCGGGTCTGCCGCGCCGACGCCACCAGGCGGCCCGCCTCGTCGTGCAGCGACGCCTCGTCGACACAGGCCCACCCGTCGCTCCAGGCCACGACCTGGTCCACCCGCACCCACGCCCCCACCGGCGGCGGCTCCCCCACCAGGTGCAGCGTCAGCTCGACGGTGGGCAGCCCGACCGGCGCCGTGGTGACGGCGAACAGGCTCGGCGGCAGGACGTCCACCAGCACCCCGAGTGCGACCAGCGGGTCGGTGATCCCGGCCGAGGGCCGCAGGCGCGTCCACATCGTCAGCCGCGGCTCGGCACCCCCGGTCAGCGGCCGGCCCGAGCCCACGGCAAGGAACTCGGCGTGCTGGCTCATCGGCACGAAGTCCACCGGCAGGACCAGCTCCTCGGCGTCCCCGGGGACCACCCAGCCGACCGGCAGGGTCGGGACGGGCACCGGTCCGACGGTCGCCGCACCTGCCGCCGAGGACACCAGCACCTGGCTGACGGCGCACAGCAGGTCGCCCTGCCGGGCCTCGACCCGGATGCTCGAGGTGGCCGCGACCCGGTCCGCCACCGCCTGCACCACGAGGGCCACGTCGGGCACGACCGGGACCAGCAGGTGGGTCGCCGCCGTCCGGACCAGAACCTCGAGGCCGGGCGAGCCCTGCCGCGCGACGAGGTCGCGGGCGGCCTGGAGCACCGTACCGACGACCAGACCACCCTGGACGGCGGTGAAGGACCGCCACGTCGGGTCCCAGCGGTGGGTGGTCAGGGCGTCGACGGTCGGCGGCATGCCGGCACGCTACAGCTGACTCAACCCGCCGTGAGTCAGCTCGCGGTGCGGACCAGGCCGGGCCCCGGTGAGACCTCGACCTCGCCCGGACCGACCCGGTGCCCCTCGGTGCACCGCAGCTCGACCTGCACCGGCGCACCACAGTCCGCGTGGTCGACGGCCAGCGTCGGACCCGCCTCGGGGCTCGCGTAGCGGTCCCCCCACTGCCGCAGGGCCATCAGGGCCGGGACGAGGTCGCGGCCCTTCGCAGTCAACCGGTACTCGTCGCGCCCACGGCTGCCCGGCTCCCGGTAGGTGTGCCGCTCCAGCAGCCCGCTGGCCACCAGGTCCTTGAGCCGGCGGGCGGTCATCGGCTCGCTGAGCTGGGCCCGGACGGCGAAGTCGCTGAAGCGCGTCGTCCCCAGGCTGGCCTCGCGCATCAGGAGCATCGTCGAACGGGCGCCCACCAGGTCCAGGGTCGCGGCGATGGAGCAGCCGTCGGTGGACCAGTCGGCACGCTCTGCGGCGAGGTCGGACACGGGACCACCCTACGCCTGACTTGCTGGCCGTTCAGTCAGATGGTGTACACCTGACTCAACCGCAGTTCCGCCAGCTGTCCGAGGAGCGCCCGTGCCCACCACCCGTGACCTGTCCACCGCCACCGCCCTGGTGACCGGCGCCAACCGCGGCCTCGGCCGGCACCTCGCCGCCGAGCTCGTCCGCCGGGGTGCCACCGTCTACGCCGGCGCCCGCGACCCGCGCTCGGTCGACCTGCCCGGCGTCGTCCCGGTCCAGCTCGACGTCACCGACGCCGCGTCCATCGCCGCCGCCGTGGAGGCCGCACCCGGGGTCGACCTGCTGGTCAACAACGCCGGGTCCGCCACCGGCGCCGACCTGCTCACCGGGTCCCTGGACGACGTCCGCACCGAGCTGGAGACGCACTACGTCGGGTCCCTCGCCGTCACCCGCGCCTTCCTGCCCTCCCTGGTCGCGCACGGCGGCTCGGTGGCCAACGTGCTGTCCGCGCTGAGCTGGGTGACCTTCCCGCCGATCGGCGCCTACGCGGCGGCGAAGTCCGCCGCCTGGTCGATGACGTCGGCGATCCGCCAGCAGCTGGCACCCCAGGGCGTCACGGTCACCGCACTGCACGTGGGCTACATGGACACCGACATGGCCGCCGGCGCCGAGGGCCCCAAGGCCGACCCGGCCGAGGTCGCCGTCGCCCTGCTGGACGCCGTCGCCGCCGGCGAGTACGAGGTGCTCGTCGACGACACGAGCAGGCAGGTGCGCGCCGGCCTGTCCGCCGACCTCACCGCGCTGTACCCGCACCTGGCCTGAGGCCCGGGGCTCGCGTCCGGTCGTCGGCACGACGACGATGTGCCTCGGACGGTCGGCACCCGCCGGCCCACGGGGAGGACGACGACGTGACGGTGCTGGCCAGGCTGGGTGGACTGCTCGTGGACGCGGCCCTGGGGCTGCCGCTGCGCGCCCGCGCGTACAGCGTCGACCGCGACGTCGCCGTGCCCATGCCCGACGGGGTGACCCTGCTCGGGGACCACTACCGGCCGGCCGGCCGCGGGCCGTGGCCGGTGGTGCTCATCCGGCTGCCCTACGGCCGGGCCGGGCTCTTCGCGCACGCCTTCGCCGCGCCCTACGCCCGCCGCGGCCTCCAGGTCTTCGTGCAGTCCACCCGGGGCACGTACGGCTCCGGCGGGCAGTTCCGGCCCTTCACCACCGAGCACGAGGACGGGCTGGCGACGCTGGCCTGGGTCCGTGCGCAGCCCTGGTGCGACGGGCGGGTGGCGATGACCGGGGGCAGCTACTTCGGCCACACCCAGTGGGCGGTCGCGCCCTACGCCGACCCGCCGCTGGTCGCGGTCTCCCCGCACATCACCGCCGCCCGGATCACCAGCGCCTTCTACGACCACGGCGCCCCGGGGGCCGAGAACGCGCTGCGGTGGGCGGTGCAGATCGGGGCGCAGGAGTCCGGCGGCCTGCCGCTGCCCACGCCCTGGGGGAAGGCCCGGGTCGAGCGCGCCCTGCGACGGTGGCCGTTGCAGGCCGCCGACACCGTGGCCGGCGGCGCCCCGGTGCCGTTCTGGCGGGACTTCACCGGCCACGCCGGCCCGGACGACGACTTCTGGCAGACCGCCGACCACCACACCGCCGACCTGTCCTCCTTCCCGCCGGCCAACGCCGTCACCGGCTGGTGGGACCTCTTCGTCGCCCAGCAGCTGCGCGACGTCACCCGGCTGCAGGAGGCCGGCGTCCCGGTCCGGCTCACCGTCGGCCCGTGGATCCACGGCGAGCCCGGCGAGATCCGCGAGCTCGTCCGCACCGACGTCGCCTGGCTGGGCCACCACCTGCAGGGCCGCCGGGCCCCCCGGGGAGCCCCGGTCCGGCTGTACCTGCAGCAGGCCGACACCTGGCTGGAGGCCGCGAGCTGGCCGCCGCCGGGCACCCGGACCGAGCACCACCACCTCCACGCCGACGGCTCGCTCACCCCCGCGCCGCCCGCCGGAGGGGCCACCAGCACGTTCGTCTTCGACCCGGCCGACCCCACGCCGACCGTCGGCGGGCCGCTGCTGCAGGGCCCGGGCAAGCAGGCCGACAACGCCGCCGTCGAAGCGCGCCCCGACGTGCTGGTCTTCACCGGCCCCGCCCTGACCGAGGACCTCGACGTGGTCGGCCACGTCGGCGCGCGGTTGTACCTGCGTCCCGAGCTCGAGCACACCGACGTCTTCGTCCGGCTCTGCGACGTCGACCCCGACGGCGTCTCCCGCAACGTGGTCGACGGCATCCGCCGGCTGCACCCGGCCACCGTCCCCGCCGACGACGTCACCCGCGGGGATGACGGCGTCCTCGCCGTCGACGTCGAGCTGTTCCCCACCGCCTACCGGTTCCGCCGGGGCCACCGGCTCCGCGTGCAGGTCTCCGGCGGCGCCTTCCCCCGGTTCGCCCGCAACAGCGGCACCGAGGAGCCGTTCGCCGTCTCTAACCGGGGTCTCCGGAACCGGGTCGTGGTGCTGCACGACGCCGAGCACCCCTCCCGGCTCGAGCTCCCCGTGCTGCCCACCCGGTGACGCCGTCCCTGCGTCGGCGCTCGGTGCTGGGACTCGGCTTCTGGGGCGGGTTGGCCGCGCTGGTGGGCTGCGGCTCGCGGCCCGCGCGCCCGGCCGACGGCCGCACCCGGTACGGCGATGACCCCAGCCAGTACGCCGACCTCTACCGGCCCACCGGGGCCCCGCGCGGCGTGGTGGTCGTGGTGCACGGCGGTTTCTGGCGCGCCCAGTACGACGCCACCCTGGGCGCCCCGCTCGCCGAGGCGCTGGCCGGGCAGGGCTGGGCCGCCTGGAACCTGGAGTACCGCCGCGTCGGGGACGGCGGCGGCGTCCCGGCCACCCTGGACGACGTCGCCGCGGGCATCGACGCCCTGGCCGACACCGACCTGGACCTGACCACCGTGCTGGCCCTGGGCCACTCGGCCGGTGGCCACCTCGCCGTCTGGGCCGCGGGCCGCCCGGACGCCGTCGTGCCGCTCACCGGCGTCGTCTCCCAGGCCGGCGTCCTGGACCTGCGGACGGCGTTCGACACCGGGCTGGGCGGCGGAACCGTGCGGGCCTTCGTCGGCGGCGAGCCCGACGCAACGGTCGACCCGTTGCAGCAGGTGCCCCTCGCCGTCCCGGTCCGGTGCGTGCACGGCCGCTCCGACGGCAACGTCCCGCTGAGCCAGTCGCAGGCCTACGTGGCCGCCGCCACCGGCGCCGGTGCCGACGCCACCCTCACCGAGGTCGAGGGCGACCACTTCACGCTGATCGAGCCCTCGGGGCCGGTCTGGGACACCCAGCTGCAACTGCTCGCCGACCTCGCGTGAGGGCCCGGGCCAGCGGGTAGGGCGACCGGCATGAGCGGCAAGTCGGCGAAGGACTACGAGGACGACTACACCGAGCCCGAACTGCGCGCCCGGCTCAAGGACGAGATCAAGACCGGTGAGAAGGGCGGCCGGAGCGGGCAGTGGAGCGCGCGCAAGAGCCAGCTGCTGACCCACGAGTACGAGGCGCAGGGCGGCGGCTACCGGCACGAGGGCGAACGCACCCCGGCACAGCAGCACCTGCAGCAGTGGACCGACCAGGACTGGCACACCGCGGACGGCGACGCGGAGGCCCGGGACGAGGACGGCACCGCCCGCTACCTCCCCGACGCCGCCTGGGAACTGCTCAGCGACGCGGAGCAGGCGGCCACCGACCGCCCAAGCACCGTGGATCCACCCAGCACGTGTCGAACACCGAGGCCGCACAGCAGGCCCGCGCGGCCGCCGAACTGCTCGACGTCGACGCCGACGAGGCCCGCCGCAGGGTGCGCCGGATGCTCGGTGCCGACCAGCTCGACCGCGCCGAGCGGGCCGAGTCCGAGCTGGGCCGCGACCGGAAGACGGTGCTGGAGCAGATCGAGCGACAGCGGGAGCACTGAGACCGTCGGACCCCTGGGCCACACTGCGCCGGTGACCGCCTTCTTCCTCCCCCGCGCCGAGGACGCCGACCAGGCCGAGCGGCTCTACGAGGCCCTCGCCGAGTTCGCCGGCTGCGAGCCCGCGCCGCCCGGCGCCCGGGTGCAGTCCGTCGTCTTCACCGTCGACGGCGCCCGGTGGGTGGCCGCGGTCGGCGAGGAACTGGCCGGGAGGCACACCACCTCCCGGTTGCGCCGCGGCGAGCTGATCGAGCTCACCCGGGAGCTGACGACGTCCACCCGGGTGCTCGCGGTCTACCCCGGCGCGCCGTTCACCGTGGTCACCGACGCCGCCCCGATCACCGGCGCGACGTCGGAGTGGGCCAACCCGTTCACGGTCACGCCGGAGGAGGTCGTGCTGTTCACCGGGTGAGCTGAGTAGTCACCCGCTGCACCGGCCGCGCGGTCCCGGGCACCGTCGTCCCCGACGGGCGCACCCGGCGCCCCCGGTGGACGGAGACCCCCATGAGCGCGAACACCAACCCGATGAAGAACAAGAACACCGCCGCGTTCTTCGCCCAGGCCGCCCTGGCCTTCGGCGTCAGCGCCGTGGGCCTGCTGGTCGGCATCCTGTACCTGCCGCTGGACGCCTGGCAGCGCTCGTTCCTGGCGATGACCGGGCTGTTCGTCATCACCTCCTCGTTCACGCTGGCCAAGGTCATCCGGGACGCCCAGGAGGGTTCCAGTGTGCTGAGCCGGCTGGACGAGGCCCGGCTGGAGCGGCTGCTGGCCGAGCACGACCCGTACCGCGCCAACCAGCTCTGAGGCCGCTCAGACCGAGAGCAGCACGGCACGGAGCACGACGACGGCCAGGAAGACGACGGTGAACGCCAGGTCGAGCCCCACCCCGCCGATGCGCAGCGGCGGGAGCGCCCGGCGGACCGGGGCGATCACCGGCTCGGTGAGGCCGTGGGTGAACCGGCGGACGCCACCGATCCGGGCGGCCCCGGCCGGGGCGAGCACCCCCACCCAGTCGACGACGACGCGGGCGACGAGCACCAGCTGGAACAACAGCAGGACGGTGGCGAGCAGGGTGGTCACGGTGGGTCCTCCGATCGGTGGGAGCCCACTGTCACGCGCTCGTCTGGACGTGGCCCGGGGGTCAGCTGTGCGGTGGCCGTGAGCTGGCGGCGAGCCAGTCGGACACCGTGCGGGTGGGGGTCCAGCCGGTCGCCCGGGTCCGGGTGAGGTCCAGGGTGATCTCCGCCGCGAGCTGGTCGACCGCGTACCGCGTCAGCACCGGCTCCCCCGGGGCCAGCCGCAGCAGGTCGGCGGCGGCCCGGGCCAGCCGCACCGGCACGTGCCGCACCCGGACCGGGCGGCCGAGCACGGCGCCCAGCACGGCGGCGACCGTGGCGTCCCGCGGGTAGGGCTGAGGGTCGGCGACGTTGTAGGCACCGGGCGCCCACCCGGGGGCGGCGAGGCAGGCGTCGGCGAGGGTCTCGACGGCGGTCAGGCTGGTGGGGACGTCGTCCCCGGGGAGCGTGAGGACCCCGCCCCGGACCGCCCGCAGCAGCCGGGGCTGCAGGTGCCGGTCCCCCGGGCCGTAGACGGCGTGCGGCCGCAGGACGACGGCTCCGGCGTCCAGCGCGAGCCGGTCACCGGCGGACTTGGTGCGGCCGTAGGCGTTGAGGTGCCCGCTCGTGGTGGGTGCGTCCTCGCCGACGTCGGCCCGCGAGCACCGCGGGTCGTAGACGCTGGCCGAGCTGACCCACACGACCGGCCGGCCCGCCGCCGCCGTCAGCACCCCGGCGGTCGCGGTGACGTTCACGGCCTCGAACTCGGCTGCGCCCCGGCCCCGGTGCGGATCGCCGACCGCCGCGGCCAGGTGCACCAGGACGTCGACGCCGGCCAGGTCGGGCGGGCCGGTGCGGGCGTCCCAGCGGCGGTGCGCCCCCACCGGGCCCGGACGGCGCCCCAGGCAGACCACCCGGTGACCGGCGGCCTCGGCGGCCCGGGCCACCACTGCTCCACAGAACCCGCTCGCGCCGGTGACGCCGATGGTGGTCACCGGGTGGCCTCGACGACCAGGGACGCCCAGGACGGCAGGGCGGACCGACGGTCGGCGCGGGCGGACACCACCCGGGGGCGGGACGGCGCGAGCGCGGCCAGCAGGTCGCCCAGCTGGGCCCGGGCGACTCCGGCGCCGGGGCAGGCGTGCCCGCCGGCACCGAAGACCAGCTGCTGCTGGGCCGGTGCCGCGGGGTCGGCAACCGAAGGGTTGCGGACGTGGGCGGCCGCAGCGTGCCGGGTCACCAGCAGCATGCGGTCACCGCGACGCACGGGGCAGCCGGCGACCTCGCCGTCGGCCGCGGCGACGCGGGGCAGCAGTGGGCTGGCCGCGGTGACCCGCAGCAGCTCGGCGACCAGGACGGTGCGCCGGACGGGATCGGCGGCGGCGTCCCAGAGGCCTGCGTCGGCGGTCCAGGCCACCGCCCGCGGGAAGGCGGCGACGGCCGTGCTCACGGTGGCGACGGCGGTGGTCGCGGCCGCCGCGGTGCCCACCAGGTCGGTCAGCGTGGTCGGCACCGGCCGGGCGCGGCGGCCGGGCAGGTGGGCCGCCGCGGTGGCGTCGGCGGTCGCCCGGGCGGCCGCGGCCAGGACCAGCGGGTCGACGTCGAGGTCCAGGACGGCGGCCGCGGTGCTGCCACCCACCTCGGCGGCCAGCGCGACGAGGTCCACCCGCCCGCCGCCGGCCAGGGTCGCGGCGGCCCGGTCGATCGGCGCCTGCCAGACCGCGCGCAGCTCCCGGGACGCGAGCCGGACACCGAGGTCCCGGCGGGCGGTGCGGTGCTGCTCGCCGGTCTGGTCGAACAGGCCACCACCGCCGGCCGCGGCCACCGCCGCGCCGGTCGTGCCCGCGCCCAGCCGGTCCAGCGGCAACCCGGTCAGCACCTGCCGGCAGGCCTGCTCGTCGTGCACCAGGACGACGGGGCCCAGTCGCAGCACCGGCCGCCTCCGGGTGGCGGCGAGCAGGGCCAGCAGCACCGGGTGCCCGGCCAGGTAGACCCGCCGGTCCCGGCGCCGGGCCCGGGCGTGCCCGGTCACCGGCGCGCCAACCGCTCGGCGGCCCAGCGGGCGGTCGCCGCGCGGTCGGGTTTGCGGGAGCGGCCGGCCACCGGGACCGGACCGACGAGCACGGCGTCGGGGCGGGCGGTGCCCATCCGGGACAGCGGGGTGGCCAGCGCGCGACGCACCTGCACCTCGGTGCTGCCCGGCGTCGGCTGCACGACGGCGACCACCCGCTCGTCGCCGTCCTCCCCGGGCACCCCGACCAGGACCGCGAGGTCCACACCGGGCACGTGCAGGGCTGGCTCGTACAGGCCGGGGTACACGTTCTCGGCCCCCCGCAGCAGCATGTCCTTGGCCCGGCCGGCCAGCACCACGGTGCGGCCCTCGAGCCGGGCACGGTCGCCGGTGGCGACCTCCTCGAGCGGCTCGCCGCCCAGGTAGCGGTCGGCGGTGGTGGCGCCGGCGACCAGCAGCTGCCCGGTCCCGTCGACCCGGGCGCGGACGCCGGGGAGCAGCTCGCCGACCAGGTCGCCGTCCTCGGTGTGGGCGTGCTTCGCCGTCCACTCGACGGCGGCGACGGGGAACGCCTCGGTGAGCGCGTAGACCCCCCACGCCTGGTCCGCCCCGGCGTCCCGGACCCGACCGAGCAGACCCTCGGACACCGGGGCGGAGCCGGCGAACACCCGGCCGGTGAAGCCCGCACCCGCAGCGAGCGCGCCGCGCAGCTGGGGCGGGGTCAGGTAGGTGGCCGCCGGGGTCAGCCGGGCGAGCTGGCGGGCCAGCGCGGGCGGTCGCCGGGCCGGGGCCAGCACTGGCGCACCGGCGTGCAGGGCGGGCACGAGGACGAAGAAGGTGCCGCCCAGCACCGGCTCCCCGGGGCGGGGTCCGACCAGGTCGGCGACCGCGGCCATCCCGGCGGACAGGCTCGCGACGGTGTGCACGACGGCCCGGGGTGCCGCCGTCGTCCCCGAGGTGAAGACGACGACCGCGTCGGCGTCGTCGCCCCGGCGGTCCGGTGCGGGTCCGGTCCGGGGCTCGAGCGCCGGCGCGGTGCCGGGCAGCCGTCCTCCCACCGTGGCCACCGGGGCGAGCAGCTCCAGCCGGGGCAGCGACAGCCCGAGCCGACGGGCCACCGGCGCCGCCCACCCGGCTGCGGCCTGCACCACCGGGTCGGCGACGACCAGTGCGGGACGGGCCAGGGCCAGTCGCGCGGTGACGACGTCCGGGCCTGCGCCGGGGTCGACGACCGCCACCCGGACCCGCAGCCGCAGGGCCGCGAGCACCAGGGCCAGCGCCCGGCCGCCGGGCCGGACGGCGAGGGCCAGGGTGTCGCCCTCGCCCAGCCCGCGGTGGTGCAGTGCGGCCGCGTACCCATCGGCGAGGTCGGCCAGCTCGCCCCGGGTGGTCGGTCGCCGGCCCAGCAGCGCCGAGGCGCCGGGCCGGTCGCGCAGGGCGTCGAGCAGACCGTCGACGAGCAGCGTCACCGGGGGTCCACCGGCCTGCCTGCCGAGCCGCGGTCCAGGTACCAGGCCGCCGTGCCGAGCACGCCGTAGGCCCGCAGCCGCCGGGTCGAGTTCTCCACCACGGCGTCCCGCCGGTGCACGACGGCCGCGCTGTGCTCCCGGACGGCGTTGAGGAACGCCCGGTCGGTCGGCGAGGGCCGCCGCGGCATGCCCCCGCAGCGCAGGTACAGGTCGGCGGTGATCGCCATGTCGTTGCCGGCGTGCATCCGGTAGGGCACCCGGTAGCGGGGGTGCCGGTGCGCCGGCCGCCAGCGGCCGAACACCGCGGCGACGGCGACGAGCCCGGAGAACACGGCCCGACCCAGCGGACCGTGCTCGTCCCGGCGGGCCACCACCCGGCCGCACACCATCTCGGCGCCCTCGTCCAGCGCGGCCATCGCGGCGGCGAACCAGCCGGGCCGGGGCAGGCAGTCGGCGTCGGTGCGGGCGATGCGGTCGGCGCCCGCGGCGATCGCGTGCCGGAAGCCGGTGTCCACCGCGCTGCCCACGCCCTTCTCCGGCTCGGTGAGCACCACCACCGGGAAGGGGGCGGTGGCCGCGAACCCGCGGGCGACGTCGCCGGTGCCGTCGGTGGAGGCGTTGTCCACGACCAGCAGGGTGAAGTCCCGGCGGGTCTGGGCGGCCAGGGCCGCGAGGGTGCCCGGCAGCCGGAGCGCCTCGTCGTGCGCGGGGACGACGACCCAGGCGGTCACGACTTCTCCCACACCATCGTGGTCAGGCTGATCCCGCCGCCCAGGCCCACCAGCAGCACCTTCTCCCCCGGCGCCAGCTGCGGGAAGACCCGGGCCAGCTGGACACCGAGGCCGGCGCTGGCCAGGTTGCCCAGCTCACCGACGATCGGCTCCAGCTTGTCCGCCGGCACCCCGCTCACCTCCAGGAAGCGCTGCAGGTAGGGCCCGGTGACCTGGTGCACCAGCACCCGGGCGACGTCGTCCCAACCCAGGCCGGTGGCTGCCAGCGTGCGCTGCAGGATCGCCGGGCCGACGGCCTCGAAGACCTGCCGCAGCTGGGTGCCGGATCCGGTGAACCAGGTGTGCTCGTCGCCGCGCGGGTGCCGGGAGCCACCGCCGGGGATGCCGCCGACCTCCCAGTGCTCGCTGTGCGCCTCGGCGTCCACGTGCAGGATCCCGCCGCGCGCGACCGGCTCCAGCACGACGGCCGCACCGCCGTCACCGAAGGTGAAGCCGGCGACCGACTCACGCAGCTGGGCCGGCCCGGACACCTGCCGGCGCATCGACCGGGTCGGGGTCTCCCCGGTGACCACCAGGGCGCGGCGGGCCCGGCCGGCGGAGATCATCGCGGCGGCCAGGTCGATGCCGTTGACGAAGCTGGTGCAGGCGTTGGTGACGTCCAGGCAGTGCGCGCGGGTGCCCAATGCGGCCTGCACGATGTGCGCCGTCGCCGGCTCCACGACGTCCCGGGTGGCGGAGGCGAACAGCAGCAGGTCGACGTCACCGGGGCCCGCCTGGGCCAGCGCGGCGCGACCGGCCCGGACGGCGAGGGTGGAGGCGTACTCGTCGTCCCGGGCGATGCGGCGGGAGCGGATGCCCGTCGCCGTCTGCAGGGTGCCCGGGCGGAGCGCGAGACCGGAGGCGTCGGCGATCTGCTGCTGCAGCTCCGCGGTGCTGACCACGGCCTCGGGCAGGGCCTCCGCCGCGGCCACGATGCCGACGGCCGGGCGGTCGGAGGGGTCGGGTCGGGTGGCTGCCACGGGAGGAAGTTACGGGTGGCCGTCGTCCGGGACGTCCGTAGCGGTACTCAGCGCGCCCGGACGGTCGCGGTCAGCAGGTGTCGGCAGCGCGAGCCGGTCGTACCGTCGAGGGGTGACCACCGCACCGCCCTCCGCCGTCGTCCTCGGGAACCGGTTCGCCCGCGAGCTGCCGGAGCTGGCACTGCCCTGGCAGGCCGAGGAGGCGCCCGACCCACGGCTGCTGGTCCTCAACGACTCCCTGGCCACCGAGCTGGGCCTGGACCCCGAACAGCTGCGGGGGGACCTGGGCCTGCTCACCGGGACCCGGGTCCCCGAGGGCGCCACACCGGTGGCGCAGGCCTACGCCGGGCACCAGTTCGGCGGGTTCAACCCGCGGCTGGGCGACGGCCGGGCGCTGCTGCTGGGTGAGCTGACCACCCCCGACGGGCGGCTCGTCGACCTGCACCTCAAGGGCTCCGGGCGCACCCCGTTCGCCCGCGGCGGCGACGGCCTGGCCGCCGTCGGGCCGATGCTGCGCGAGTTCGTGGTCAGCGAGGCGATGCACTCCCTGGGCATCCCGACCACCCGCGCCCTGGCCGTCACCGCCACCGGTCGCGACGTCGTCCGCGAGTCCCACCTGCCGGGGGCCGTGCTGACCCGGGTCGCCGCCAGCCACCTGCGGGTGGGCAGCTTCCAGTTCGCCCGGGCCACCGACGACGTCGACCTGCTGCGGCGGCTGGCCGACCACGCCGTCTCCCGGCACGCACCGGAGGCCCGCGACGCGGAGAACCCGTACCTGGCGCTGTACGAGCACGTCGTCGCGGCGCAGGCCCGGCTCGTCGCGCAGTGGATGCTCGTCGGCTTCGTGCACGGGGTCATGAACACCGACAACGTGACGATCTCCGGGGAGACCATCGACTACGGGCCGTGCGCCTTCATGGAGGCCCACGACCTGGCCACCTCGTTCAGCTCCATCGACACCGGCCGGCGCTACGCCTACGGCAACCAGCCGGGCATCGCCCAGTGGGACCTGGCCCGGCTCGCCGAGGCGCTGCTGCCGCTGCTGCACGACGACGTCGAGCAGGCGGTGCCGGTCGCCGTGACCGCGCTGGAGGGGTTCGTGCCCGCCTACGAGGCGGCGTTCAGCACCGGTCTGTGGGCCAAGGTCGGCCTCACCGGAGACCCGGACGACGAGCTGCTGCGCGACCTGCAGGCACTGCTGCAGGCCACCCGGCCCGACCACACGTCCTTCTTCCGGGCCCTGAGCCGGGCCGCCCGCGGGGACGCCGAGCCGGTCCGCGAATTGGTGCTGGACCTGGCCGGGCTGGACGCCTGGCTGGACCGCTGGCGTGCCCTGGGCCCCGACGGCGAGGCGATGGACCGGGTCAACCCGGTCTACGTGCCCCGCAACCACCTGGTAGAGGAGGCTCTCACCGCCGGCACGGCCGGTGACCTGGGACCGCTGACCCGTTTGCTGGACGCCGTCACCGCGCCCTTCGACGAGCGCCCCGGGCTGGAGCGGTACGCCACCCCCGGCCCGGCCGGCACGTACGTCACCTACTGCGGCACCTGACCCGCTGACGGCGACGGCCGCCCCGCTCGGGTGAGCGGGACGGCCGTCGTCGGTGCGGGACGGGTCAGCGCGCGCCGGCCGCCTCGGTCTGGCGAGCAGCGGGTGCCGCCGGGGCCTCCCGCTCCAGGGCGGTGCCCTCGACGTCCAGGGCCGGCAGCCACTGCAGCCAGCGCGGCAGCCACCAGGCCCGCTCCCCCATCAGGGCCAGTGCCGCGGGCACCAGCACCATCCGGACGACGAACGCGTCGAAGGCGATGCCGATGGCCAGCGCGAAGGCGATCGACTTGATGGTCGCGTCACCGGCGGGCACGAACCCGGCGAAGACCGAGAACATGATCGCCGCGGCCGCCACGACGACCGGGGCCGCCTGCCGGAAGCCGGTGCGGATCGCGGTCAGCGGGGCAGCACCGTGGCTGTGCGCCTCGTGCATGCGGGACACCAGGAACACCTGGTAGTCCATCGCGAGCCCGAAGAGGATCCCGATGACCAGGATCGGGGTCAGGCTGATCAACGGGCCGGTCGACTCCAGGTTGACCAGGTCGGACAGCCAGCCCCACTGGAACACCGCGACCGTGGCGCCCAGCGAGGCACCGACGGTGAGCAGGAAGCCCAGCACACCGACCAGCGGCACCAGCAGCGAGCGGAACACCAGGACCAGCAGCACCAGGGCGAGGCCGACGACCAGGGCCAGGTAGACCGGCAACGCGTCGTCGAGGGTGGCGGCGACGTCGACGCTGACCGCGGTGGTCCCGGTGACGCTGGCATCCACGCCGTCGGTGCTCGCCAGCAGCGCCCGCAGGTCCTCGACGAGGGTCTCGGTGGCCGGGTCGGTCGGCCCGGACTCCGGGATCACCGTCAGCAGCGCGGCGGTGCCGTCGGCGTTCGGGATCGGCGGGGTGACGGTGACGACGTCGTCCAGGCCGGTGATGGCCTCGGTGACCCCGGCGGCGCTCTGCGCGGCGCCGTCGCCCTCGAAGAGGACCGTCAGCGGGCCGGCGAAGCCCTCGCCGAAGGCACCGGCCAGCATCACGTCGGCCTTCTCCTGGGTCGAGCCCTCGGGCGGGGTCTGCACGAGGGTCGTCTGCATGGAGAAGAACGGGATGGAGATGACGCCGAGCGCCACGACCGCGGCCAGCAGCGACAGCGCGCGGCGCCTGGTGACCAGGCCGATCCAGCCGCGCAGGAAGCCGCGGCCCTCGGAGGGCAGGGCGGCGTCGGCGTCGGTGGGCACCAGGACGGACTCACCGGCAGCGGGCCGCTGCTTCTTCGGCAGCGCCCGGAAGCCCAGGTAGGACAGCACCGCGGGCACCAGCGTGAGGGCGACCAGCACCGCGATGACGACGGTCGCGGCGGCCGCGAGACCCATCTGGGTCAGGAAGGGGATCCCGGCGACGAAGAGCCCGGCCAGCGCGATGACCACGGTGATGCCGGCGACCACGACGGCCGACCCCGCGGTCCCGACGGCCAGCCCGATCGCGTCGTGCACCGAACGGCCGGCCCGCAGCTCCTGCCGGTACCGGGTGATGATGAACAGCGCGTAGTCGATGCCCACCGCCAGGCCCAGCATCGCGGCCAGCGTCGGGGTGGTGGAGGACAGGTCGGTGAAGCCGCTGACGATGGTCACGCCCAGCACGCCGATGCCGACGCCCACGACCGCGGTCAGCAGGTTCATCCCGGCCACGGCCAGCGCGCCGTAGGTCAGCGCCAGCACGCCGAGGGCGATGACGACGCCGAGCACCTCGGCGATGCCGCCGATGTGCACCGGGGGCTGGATGGCCTGGCCGGTGACCTCGACGGTCAGCCCGGACTCCCGGGCGGTGTCCAGTGCGGCGAGCAGCGCGTCCTGCTGCTCGACGGTGACCTCACCGGCGGGGGCGTCGTAGCTGACCGTGCTGTAGCCGGTGGTCAGGGTGGGGTCGATGGTCGGGTTCGCCGGGTCCAGCGGGTCCGTCGCGCCGGCGACGCCGGGCAGGCCGTTGAGCTCGGTCACCAGCGTGGTCACCTCGGCCGCCGTCGCCGGGTCGGCCAGCGAGCCGCCGTCGGGAGCCTGGACGACGACCTGGGCCGTCGCCCCGCCGCCGGCGCCGAACTCGGCCTCGATCCGCTCCAGGGCGGTGGTCGACTCCTGCCCGGGGATGGAGAAGGTGCTGGAGGTCTCGCCGGCCAACGTGACGGCGCCGATGCCGCCGCCGATGAGGGCGACCAGCCAGACGAGGACGACGACGAGCCGGCGTCTGGCCGCGGCCACACCGAGTCGGGACAACAGTCGTGCCATGGGGATCAGGCCTCCACCTGGTCGGGGCGTGCAGGAGCAACGGGTGCGGGCGGTGTGGGGCGGCGGTGCCCCAGGGCGTCGTAGCTGGTCTCGATGACGTGCGCGCGGAAGGCGCCGGGACGGTCCGAGGCGGCCAGGCTCAGGGAGAGGACGCCGAGGGACACCAGGGCACCGGCGACGCGCACCCGGCGCTCGAAGGCGGCGTCGTCCTCGGTCGGGTCGGGTGCCGCGGAGAGGCCGAAGGCGGCCATCGCGTGCGAGATGACCCCCGGCCGGTCCTCGGGGCCGGCGCAGTCGACGCCCTGCAGGTCCTCGTCGCCGTCGCTGATGGGGGCCAGCAGGAACGACACCAGGCCGGGGTGCGCGGCGGCGACGTCGACGAGGGTCTCGATGGCGCGGTGGTCGCGCTCGGGGCCCGCCGCGAGGTGGCCGACACGGGCGACCGCCTCGGCGCCGAGGGTGTCGGCGCGGTCCCGCACCGCGGTGCGCAGGGCGTCCTTGGACGGGAAGTGGTGCAGCAGACCCGCCTTGGACAGCCCCACGGCGTCCGCGACGGCTTGCACCGAGGTGTGCTCGAAGCCGTGCCGGGCGAAGAGCCCGGCGGCCCGGTCGACGATGTCCTCGTCGACGCGAGTGCGCGAGGTGCTGGTCACGCCGACCACCGTACGACGTCACCGACCGATCTGGTCGGTCGACCGACCAGATCGGTCGGGTGATGGTGCGCACAGGCGTCGGGCTACCCCGTGGGATCCGACCGGCCCCCCGGCTGGGGTCGCCGCAGGCCGCTGGCCCGGACGACCTGCCGGCCCACCGCGGTGCGCACCGACTCCTCGCTGCCCACGACCCGCACGCGGCTGCTCGCCCGGGTCACCGCGGTGTACAGCAGCTCCCGGGTCAGCAGCGGGGAGGACGCCGGGGGCAGCAGGACGGTCACCGCGGCGTACTGGCTGCCCTGGCTGCGGTGCACGGTCAGCGCGTGCGCGGTGGCCACCGACGACAGCCGGGACAGCGGCACCAGCTCGGGGCCGCGGATGCCGCCCGGGCGGGCGAAGGCCGCCCGCAGCTCGCCGTCGGACACCACCACGACACCGGTGTCGCCGTTGAAGAGGTGGTTGTCGTAGTCGTTGGCGGTGACCAGCAGCGGCTGACCCGGGTACCACTCCCCCGCGGTGGCCGGCCGGGTCCAGCGGCTGACCTGCTCGTTCCAGGCAGCCACCCCGAACGGGCCCTCCCGGTGGGCGCACAGCAACCGGTGCCGGCCCAGCAGGTCCAGGCTCCCGGTGGCGTCCCCGGCGGTCGCGGTGGCCAGCAGCTCGGCACCGGTGCGCTGCACCTCGGCTGCCAGACCGGTGGTGTCGGCCTCCAGGGAGAGCACGCCGTCCCCGGCGGCGAGCAGCTCCAGCACCCGGTCGGCGTCCCCGGCGCGGACGGCCTCGGCCAGCGAGCCGATGCCGGCGCCGAAGCGGTGCGAGTCGCGCAGCCGCACCACGCCGTTGGCCAGCTGGTCGAGCTCCTGGGCGTCCAGGCCGGCCAGGTCGCCCTCGGGCAACGAGGACGGGCGGCCGGACGCCGGGGCCGGGCGGTGCACCAGGTCGCTGAGCACGGCGCCGGCCTCGACGGGGGTGAGCTGGTCGGGGTCGCCGACCAGCACCAGCCGCGCGCTGGGCCGCACCGCCTCCAGCAGCCGGGCCATCAGGGTCAGCGGGACCATCGAGGACTCGTCGACGACCACCACGTCGAAGGGCAACCGGTTCCCGGCGTCGTGCCGGAACCGGCTGCGGCTGTCGGGCCGCCAGCCCAGCAGGCGGTGCAGCGTGGAGGCGGTGAGGTCCAGCGGCAGGCCGACCTCCAGCGCCTGGGCCTGCACCGACTCCTGCAGCCGGGCCGCGGCCTTGCCGGTGGGGGCGGCCAACGCGATCCGTGGACGGGGGCCGGGCTGGTCCTGCAGCAGCTTGAGCAACCGGGCCACGGTGTGCGTCTTGCCGGTGCCCGGACCGCCGGTGATGACGCTGACCCAGCGACCGGCGGCCACCGCGGCAGCCAGCCGCTGGCGGTCGGAGCCGGGTTCGGTGAACAACGCCGCGAGCGGCGTCAGGTCCACCGGGGGCGGGTCCTGGGCCGCGCGGGCGTCCAGCTCCCGGCGGACCAGCTGCTCCTGCTGCCAGTACCGGTCCAGGTACAGCAGGCCGTCCACCAGGCGCAGCGGCGCCCACGGTGCCCCGGCGCCGACCGCGACGACCGGGCTGGCCTGCAGGGCCGACCAGTCGGTGGGCCAGTCCAGGACGACCGGCACGTCGGGGTCGGCGGCGTCCTCGTCGGGCACGACGGTCTCGGCGACCGTGGTGAGGTCGACGCAGACCGACCCGGTGCGCACGCCGCGCACGGCCAGCGCGGCAGCCAGCAGCACCGTCTCGTCGGACTCCCCGCCCAGCCGGGCCAGCCGGAGGGCCACGTGCACGTCGGCGGCGACCAGGACCCCCGCCTCGGCGAACGCCCGGAGCCGGCCCTCCGCCCGGACCGGGATCACGCCCGGCCTGCCAGCAGGTCCGAGAGCCCGGTGACCAGCTCGGTGGGCGGCTGCCAGGTGAACACGCCGGCACCCGGTTCGGCGTCGGGGCCGGCCATGCCGCGGACGAAGAGGTACAACACCGGCCCGAGGTGTCGCGCCGGGTCGTAGCCGGGCTGCCGCCACCGCAGGAAGCGGTGCAGGGCAGCCGAGTACAGCAGCGACTGCAGCACGTAGTGCGCGTGCTGCATCTCCGTTGCCATCGCCGACTCCCGGTAGTGCCCGGTGGTCAGCGGTTCGGGGCCCAGCCGGTTGGTCTTGTAGTCCACGACCGCGTAGCGCGGGCCGTCGGGACCGGGCAGCCGGAGCACCGCGTCGATGCTGCCGGTGAGGAAGCCACGCAACGACTGCGGCTCCAACGCGGCGAGCAGGTCGGCGTAGCCCTGCACCGGGCCCAGGTCGAAACGGCGCAGCAGGGTGACGACGTCGGCCAAGGTGGCGTGCACGACGGCGTCGTCCCCACCGGCCAGCGGGAGCTCGAAGTCCAGCTCGGCCAGTCGGTCCCGGTCGGGCAGCCCGGCCAGCGTGGTCCCGTCGGCGTCGAGCGGGGTGTCCAGCACCGGGCGCAGCGCCTGGGCCAGCGGCCCGGCCGCCACCCCCGGCACCAGGAAGCGGGCCACCGCCTCGGCGCAGCGCTCCTCCAGGTCGGCGTGCTCGGGTTCCTCCAGCACCGCGTGCACCAGGGTGCCGAAGGCGGCGCCACCAGGCAGGTCGGACAGCGGCGAGGGCAGGCCGTCGGGGGCCGGCGCCGGCGGGAGCTCCACGGTGTCGTCGGGTTCGTCGTCGGTTCCGGGGACCTCCGGCTCGCTGGCCGCGACCAGGTCGTGGGCGGCGCGGGTGAGGGAGCTGTAGGACGTCCGGCGCCAGTCCTCGTCCAGCGTCCGGGTGAAGCTGCTGACCGACAGCTCCGGCGTCGGCCGTCCCGCCGGTGTCCACCGGGTGGGTGCGGCGCGCCCCACCGCGGTCACGTCGATGCGCCCGCCCGAGCCGGCCGCCACCGCGGCGAGCCGGCTCTCCACCACGTCGTCGGCGGGCACCGGGACGCTCGCGGGTGGCACGGTGCCGGGGGCGGTGTCGCCGAGCAGGAGCCGGTGCAGCGGCGCGGCCGCGGTGCCCGAGCCCGGCGCCCAGTGCGCCACGACCTGGGTCGCCGCACGGGTGAGCGCCACGTACAGCAGGCGGAGGTCCTCCCCGGACTCCTCGGCCTCGTGCCGGGTGCGGGCGGCCGGGTAGTCGGCGGCGGCGGGACCGCCGACGTGCAGCACCCGGGCGCCGGCGTCGTCGTGCAGCCGCAGCACGTCGGGGTCGCGGGGCACCCAGCGGTCCCAGCCGAAGGGCACGTAGACGACCGGGAACTCCAGGCCCTTGCTGACGTGCACGGTCATCACCTGCACCGCGGCCGCGTCGGACTCCAGCCGGCGGCTGCGTTCCTCGGTGCCCTCGACGTCGGCCCGGGCGATCCGCCGGCGCAACCACTCCACGAGGGCGGTGAGCCCCAGCGACTCGCGCAGCGCGGCGGCGTGCAGCACCTGGGCGACGTGCCGCAGGTCGGTGAGGACGCGCTCGCCGTCGGGACGCCGCAGCACCCGGGCGGGCAGCTCCTGGTCGGCGGTGACCACCTCGGCGAGGGCCGCGACCCCCCGCTCGGTCAGCAGGTCGGCCCAGCGGCGCAGCCGCGGGCCCAGCTCGTCGGTGAGCGCGTCGCCGCCCTCGTCGAGGGAGGCCTCGTCGTGGCCCAGGAAGACCGACAGCGCTGCCGCCCGCACCCGACCGGACCGGTGCGGCTGCTCCAGCGCCTCCAGCAGCACCAGCCAGGAGCGCGCCCCGGCGGTGCCGAACACGCTGCCGCCTCCGGCCATCACCGCCGGCACGCCGACGGCGCCCAGCGCCTCGCGGACCAGGTGGCCCTGCTTGTTGGTCCGGACCAGCACCGCGAGGTCGCCGGGGGCGACCGGCCGGCCGTCGTACCGGGCCGAGCCCGACAGCAGCTCCACCGCGTCGGCCGCGACGTCGGCGGCCACGGCGCTCCGCAGCCGGTCGAGCCGGGGCAGCCCCCTGAAGGTCGGCCCGTGGCCCCGGCGCTCCAGCCGGCGCAGCCGCAGCGGGGCGCCCGCGCCGCTGAGCCGGTCCGCCGGGTGTGCCGAGTCCACCGGGCGCACCACGATCCGCTCGTCGCCGAGCGCGACCCCGCCGAGCACGTGGTCCAGCGCGCCGACCAGCCGCTGGTCGCTGCGCCAGTTCGTGCCCAGCGTCGCGTGCCCGTCGGCGACCCGGGAGGCCGCCAGGTAGGTGGTGACATCGCCGCCGCGGAAGCCGTAGACCGCCTGCTTGGGGTCACCGATCAGCACCAGGGTGGTGTGCCCGTGGAAGGCACGGCGGAGGACCTCCCACTGCACCGGGTCGGTGTCCTGGAACTCGTCGACCATGACGACCCGGTAGCGGTCCCGCACCCGCCGGCAGGCCATCGGGCCGTGCTGCGGGTCGGCCAGCGCGTCGCGCAGCAGGGTCAGCCAGTCGTCGTGGTCGACGAGGCCGAGCCGGCGCTTGCGGCGCTCCACCTCGTCCCGGACCGCCTGGGCCGCCCGGCGACGACGGCCCGGGGTGCCGGTGTCGGCGACCGGCTCCAGCCGGGCCTGCCGGTCGCTGCCCACCGCCCGGCGGCCGAGCTCCAGGAGCTCGGCGTGGGTGAGGAAGGGCGGTCCGGTCTGACCGGTGACCGCGAAGCTGCGCAGGTACAGGTCGTCGACGACCTCCTGCACCAGGTCGTCGACCTCCTCGGTGAAGGTCGCGGTCGGATCGGCGTCGGCGGCCGTGCCCAGCCCGGCCAGCATCTGCGAGCAGAAGGAGTGCGTGGTGGCGATGGTGGCCGCGTCGAAACCGGCCAGCGCGCGGACCAGCCGGTCCCGGCGGGCGGTCACCTCCGCGGCGGTCCCCCGGGCCAGCAGGGCCAGCACCTCGTCGTCGGAGGCGGTGGCGCCGGCGGGGTCGCGCAGCCCCGCCTCGGCGCTGACCATCCGCTCACGCACCCGGTCGCGCAGCTCCCGGGAGGCCGCGTTGCCGAAGGTCACCAGCATGACCTCGGACAGCTCGGCCAGGCCATCGGCGACGAACCGGGTCGCGAGTGCCGCGATGGTGAAGGTCTTGCCGGTCCCGGCGCTGGCCTCCAGCACCGTGGTGCCGGTGGGCAGCGGGCCGCACACGTCGAAGGCGGCCACCTCCGGCAGCAGGTCGGCGCTCACGCGATCACCTCAGCGTCCAGCAGGGGGGTCCAGAACCGGCGGGCCAGGACGCCGAACCGGGTGTCCTCGTCGGGCCACCGCTCGTCGTCGAGCGGGGCGGGGTCGGTCCACGCCGTGAACGGTGCGGCGTCGCCCCAGACGTGCACGTGGTGCCGGTCGGCCGCCTCGCCGGGGAACCTGCTCCCGGTCCACTCGCGCTCGGCCGACTCCCGCGCACCGTCGCGGTCCTCGCCACCGGCCCGGCGTGCCGCGTAGGCCTCGGACACCTTGGGGCTCACCGGCAGCGGCTCGCAGGTGCCCCGGTCGTACAGGTCGAGCAGGTCGGCCAGCACCGCGGTGGGGTCGGCCGGGGCGGTGAGCGTCGAGGTCCGCGCCCGTGCACCCCAGCGACCCACGGTCACCGCGCGCCCGGTGCCCTCGGTGGCCGCGAGCGCCAGGGCCTGCACCCAGGCCCGCGCCCGGTGCTTGGGGGCCAGGCTGGAGTACGTCACCGACACGACGGCGTCGCCGCGGACCCCGTTGACGGTCCCACTGAGCTCCCGGCCGCCCACGTCCAGCCGGACGTCGACGGTCCGGGCCGGTGTGGTGAGCAGCGGCGCAGACACCCCCACCAGCGGCGCGACCCGGCTGCCCACCCGGCTGAGCACCGCGGTGCCCAGCGCACCCGGCGGCAGGCTCCCGCGCAGCCACTCGCTGCGCTCGGCGGACTCGGCCGGCACCCCGGCCAGGCCCGAGCGGAGCAGCCGGTCGCCCACCGCCCACTCCTGCAGGGCGTCCAGCGAGACGGCCAGTGCGTCGTCGACCTCGTCGTCCTCACCGGGCAGGGTGATCTCCAGCCGCTGCCGCAGGTAGGCCCGCACCGGGTGCTCGACGAAGGAGACCAGGTCCTCCAGGGCGACGGGGCCCTGTCGGGGACCCAGCGGGCGCCGCGCGGGCGCGGGCTCGCGCTCCCGCACCGAGCGGCGGGCGCCTGCCAGCCCGACCGGGTCGAAGCTCGCCGGCACCGGTCCCGCGAACTGTCGCGGGTCGAAGGGCTGCAGCGGGTGCCGGACGACGAGGTCGGCCCGAGCGGCGCCGGTCATCGTGGACAGCACGTCCAGCAGCTCGCCGACCGGCACCGCGGGCGGCCGGGGCGCGCCGCTGACCGGGTCCGCGCCGGTGTGGAAGACCAGCACCCTCTCCTGCGCTGAGCACACGGCGTCGAGCAGGAGCTGGCGGTCCTCGCTGCGGACGTCCCGCTCCCCCACCCGCGGGGCCCGGGCGAGCACGTCGTCGCCGTCGATGCCGCCGGCCCGGGGGAAGACCCCGTCGTCCAGGCCCAGCAGGACCACGACCCGGTGCGGCACCGAGCGCATCGGGACCAGCGTGCAGACGGTGAGGTTCCCGGTGCGGAAGTTGGCCCGGGTGGGACGCCCGGCCAGCCGGCCGGCCAGCATCGCCCGCACGTCCGCGGCGCGCAGCAGGCCACTGCCCCCGGCGCCGGCCTCGGCCAGCTCGCGGCGGGCCTGCGCCAGCTGCCACGCCTCGGCCGGGTCGGTGGCGGTGAGCAGGTCCAGGGCGTCCACCAGGGTGTCGACCCAGTGCGCCACGGGGTGCTCGCCGGTGAGCGCCTCCAGCACCTGCCCCACCCGGTCCACGAGCTCGGCCAGCCGTCCGGCCAGGTCGACGTCGCTGGAGTCGACGTCGTCCAGCGGGAGCGCCCGGTCCAGCCAGACCGGCTGGTCCTCCGAGGTGGTCACGCCCAGCAGCAGCCGGTCCAGGCCGGCCTGCCAGGTGTTCTGCGGCACCCGCTCCAGGCCGTAGCCGGCCCGGGTGGTGGTGTCCAGGCCCCAGCGGACGCCGGAGCGCGACACCCAGTCCCGGACCCGTTCCAGGTCCTCGTCGGTGAACCCGAACAGCCGCCGGACGCCGGCCGTGGCGGCCAGGTCGAGCACCTGGCTGGCGGTCACCCGGCTGTGCGCGAGCTCCAGCAGGAGGGCCACGGTGTCCAGCAGCGGGTTGGTGGCCCGCAGGCTCCGGTCGGCCAGCCGGACCCGCAGCGCGTTGCCCGGGTGCGGCAGGCCGGGACCCAGCCCGAAGGTGGCCGAGACCAGCGGGGCGAACGCCTCGACGTCCGGGCAGAGCACGAGGACGTCCCGGGGTTCCAGCGTCGGGTCGTCCTGGAAGAGCCGCAGCAGGACCTCGCGCAGCACCTCGACCTGCCGGGCCGGGCCGTGGCAGGCGTGCACCAGGAACGAGTCGTCGACCGGCGTGGCCCCGGCGGCCGGCAGCCGGTCGGCACGCAGGTCCTCCTGCAGGCGGGCCAGCAGCGTCGTGCCGGGGCCGGGCTCGGCGGGGTGGTGGGTGTCGGTGTGCGGGGGCAGCCGCAGCTGCAGCTCGCGGACGTCGCGGGCCAGGCTGCGCAGCAGCGGGTGCACCGGCACCGTCGCGGTGTCGTCGCTACGACGGTGGGTGGCGGTCCGGCCGGTCAGCGCCGCCCAGAGCGCCGGGCTGGGGTGCGGCAGCCACAGGTGCACGTCGCGGTGCTCGGCGAGCGCGTCCAGCACGGCCAGCGACCGGGTCGACAGCCGGGTGGGGCCGAACAGGCTGACCCGGTCGGGCAGGTCGACCAGCTCGGGGGCCCGGCGCAGCACGGCGCACGCGTCGGCGAGCTGCTCGGCTGGGCCCGGGCCCAGCTCGCCGCGCAGGCGGCGGAACAGCTCGGCCTGCCAGCGCAGGTCCTCGGGAAGTGGCGCCTCGCCGTCGGTGTCCCGGCCGGCCGCCCAGTCCCGGAGCATGCCGGGGCGGTGGGCGGCGTAGCTCCCGAACAGGTCGGCCAGGTGGGCGGCGGTGGCCCACCGGCGCCCGCGGCGGTGGTCGCCCTCGGGGGTGTCGTGGCCGAGGTGGCGGGCCAGCACGGCCAGCCACGGCTCGTCCAGGGCCGCGTCGACCACCTGGAGCAGCGGCCACACCGGGGTGGCCCACGGGTCCTGCCGGGGGTCGGTGCCGGTGGCCGCGGCCAGCGTCTGGTCGACCAGCCGCGCCGCGGAGGGGAAACGGACGCCGGAGCAGATGCCGTCGCGGGCACCGTCGGCCCCCAGCACGGTGGACAGCCGCTGGGCCAGCCAGCGCTCGACGCCCTTGGCGGGGACCGCCACGACCTCCTCGGCGAACGGGTCCGCCAGGGGCACGGCGAGCACCTGCGCGAGGGAGTCGGCGAGCCGGGAGGTCCGCTCGGCGCGGTGGAGGTGCAGCACGCCGTCTGTCTACCGGACGGGTCCGACAGGACCGGTCCGGTGCCTCAGGTCGCGCAGGTCAGCGGTAGTTGACGTGCACGTGGTCGAAGTGGTTCGCGGTGACGCCGCCGCGGTTCTCCATGGAGACCCAGGAGCCGTTGGCGGAGCTGAGCATCCGCTGCTCCCAGATGAGGTACTCCACACCGAGCTCGGCCCAGTGGTCGCGGTGGTACTGCACGATCGCGTCGCCCAGCGAGGCGTTGGTGAGCACCATGTAGTCCAGCGCGTTGCCCGAGGGGTGGCCATCGGGGTCGGTGGCGCTGGGGCGGGTGCCACCGAGGGTGATGCTCCCGGCGCCGGGCACGTTGCTCACGACGGCGTCGGCGGCCGCCTGGACCCGGGAGGAGACCGGTCCGGAGCTGTTGCTGATCCGCGCGACCGAGCTCACCGCGGTGGACGACGACGACGAGGACGCGGACGAGGACGAGGACGCGGACGACGACGCCGCGGCGGCCTCGGACGCGGCGGCCTCGGCGGCTGCCGCTGCCTCCGCGGCTGCGGCGGCAGCGGCCGCCTCGGCCTCGGCAGCTGCGGCGGCCTCGGCGGCCTGCGCGTCCAGCACCGCCTGGTCGGCGGCGGCCTGCACCTGGGCAGCGGCGGCCTGGGCGTCCTGGCGGGACGCGCGGCTGGCGGCCATGTCCTGCAGCGGCGCGAGGTCCAGCGAGTCCAGCTCCGGGGCGTCGGCGGTCAGGCCGAGCTGCTGGGCCACGCTCGAGGTGGCCGAGGAGTCAGCGGAGGCGACCTCGGGGACCGGGCCACCGCCGAAGAGACCGTGCACCACGACGCTGCCGACCGCGGCGACCCCGAGGTAGAGCGCCGGGCGGCGGGACCGCGACGGCGGGCGCCGGCGGGCGGACCGGGGTGCGGGCGACTCGGCGGGCACGTCGGACGACGGGGCGCTGCGGGGCATGAGGGAGGGGACTCCGGGAGGGGGTGCTGGCGCGGTGGCGGCAGCCGCCCCGTCGAGGGGCGACGCGCGGGTCCCGGCCACGCTAACGTCGGCCCCGGCGGGTGGCAATGCTCCGGTGACGATTCCCACGGGCGGCGGGGACCCCGCGACGGCGTCGTCCCCCGGGGTCGGCTGGGCGTCCTCGGGGTCCACGCGCTGATCAGACACCCGTGGGTAGCGTGCGGGCGGTGACCACGCCGGACGACGGTGCACTGATCTCCTTCGCGACCCCGGCGGGGGTGTTCCTGGGCCGCCCCGACGGCGACGTCGTGCGCGCGACGGGCATCCGGTACGCCCGGGCCGAGCGCTTCCGGCCCCCGGTGGCCGAGCCGCCGGCCACCCGCCCGGTACGCGCGACCCGGCTCTCCCCGGCCTGCCCGCAGAACCCGACCCCGCTGCTGGACGACGTGCTGGTGGACCCGATGGGCGAGCTGACCGTCGACGAGGACTGCCTGCGGCTCTCGGTGACCGTGCCCGCCGGGGTCGCCGCCGGTGCGGACCTGCCGGTGCTGGTGTTCCTGCACGGCGGGTCCTACCGGGCCGGCGCCGGGGACTCCCCCGTCTTCGACCCCCGCGCGCTGGTCAGCGAGCAGCGGGTCGTCGTGGTGGCGGTGACCTACCGGCTGGGACTCCTGGGCTACCTGGGCGACGGCGCGGCACGGGAGGCCAACCTGGGTCTGCTGGACCAGGTCGAGGCGCTGCGCTGGGTGCAGCGGGCCATCGCCGGCTTCGGCGGCGACCCGGGCGCGGTGACGGTGTTCGGCCAGTCCGCCGGTGGGGACGCCGTCGCCCACCTGATGGTCGCCGAGGGCGCCCGTGGGCTCTTCCACCGGGCGGTGGTGCAGAGCGCCCCGCTGGGCATCTCCCGCGGCCGGGCCCGGATGTCGGCGGCGATGAACGAGGCGGCGGGGCAGCTGACCGCGCGGACCCCGCTGGCGACGGTGCTGGCCACCGAACGCCGGGTGGAGGCCGCGGCCGGCCGGTTCGGGCTGCTCGCGGCCATGCCGTTCGGCACGCAGTACGGCGCGGCACCGCTGCCCGCCGAGGACGAGCTGGACGACGCCTGGCGGGCGGCGGCCCCCGACGTCGACCTGCTGATCGGTGCGACGTCGCGGGAGGTGGCCCTCTTCCTGCCCGGTCTGGAGCGGACACCGGCCGCGCGGCTGGTGGCGGTGCTGCGGGCGCCGGTGGTCGGTGGGCTGCTGACCCGCGCGGTGGTGGGACTGGCGGGCTGGTGGGTCTACGGCCGGGCGGTGCGCTCGTTCTCCCGCCGGCACGTGGCCGGCGGCGGCCGGGCCGCCACCTACCGGCTGTCCTGGGGGGCGCCGGACAGCGTGTACCGCGGGGCCCACACGATCGACCTGCCGCTGCTGTTCACCGACGAGGCCTCGTGGCGGGGGGCGCCGCTGATCGAGGGCGCGGACTGGTCGGAGGTGGAGCGCCGCGGGCGGCAGCTGCGCCGGGTGTGGGCCGACTTCGCCCGCACCGGCACGGTCACCCCGCAGGACGTGCCGGGCTTCCTGCGCACCCGCCGGGTCAGGCCGAGAGCTGCAGGAGCCGGTCGCGCAGCGGCCGCCGCCCGGGCGCACCGGCCGGCGTCGGGGTGAGCAGCGCGCGCCGGCCGTCGGTGACCTCGACCCAGGTGTCGGCGGTCCAGAGCGCGGCCAGCCGGCGGGCGTCGTCCCGGGCGGCCGGGGAGCAGCCGGCCGACAGGGTCTGGACCAGTGCGGTCTCGGCGCGGTCGCGCATCTCCAGCTCGGTGGAGCGCAGCGTGCGGTCCTCGGCGAGCTCCCGCAGCACGATGTCCTTGCCCGGGGAGGCCATCACACGCAGGTGCGCGCCGACCATCGCGTCCACGGCGGCAGCGACGTCGTCCAGGCACACCCCGTGGCCGGGGTCGGCGGCCGCCCGCAGCTCGGGCAGCACCACCTGGGCCAGACGCAGCCAGGAGCAGCGACCCTCGAAGAAGAGGTCCTGCTTGGCCGGGAAGTGGTTGAAGACCGTCTGGACCGCGACGTCGGCCTCGACGGCGATCTGGGTGACCGGGGTGGCCGCGAAGCCGTGCAGCTCGAAGAGCTGGTGGGCGGTGGCCAGGATGGTGGTGCGGGTGTTCCCGCGCTTGCGTTCCCGGCGTCCCGGTCCCGAGGTGGCTGTGCTGGTCACCGGTGGTCTCCCGGACTGTCGGCAGCGGGTGGGCCCCCACGCTAACGACCGGACTGGTGCCGGTGTCGGGGCCGCACTGTCGTGTCGGGCACGTCGCGCCCGCACTAGCGTGTCGGTATGACGACCGGACCGACACGTGCACGGACCTACTCGTGGGGCGACCCGAGCGAGTCCGCCGGGGCCGTGCAGACCAGCGCGGGCATCGACGTGCTGCGGGCCATCGCCGACGGGTCGCTGCCCGGTGCGCCGATCGGCGCCACGATCGGGATGGGCATCGAGTCCGTCGAGGAGGGGCGGGTGGTCTTCACCCTGGACCCCGCCGAGCACCACTACAACCCGATCGGCTCGGTGCACGGGGGTGTCTTCGCGACCCTGTTGGACTCCGCCTGCGGCTGCGCGGTCCACTCCCTGCTGCCCGCCGGGGTCGGCTACACCAGCCTGGACCTGACGGTGAAGTTCCTGCGTGCCATGACCGCGGACACCGGACCGGTGCGCTGCACGGGCACGGTCACCCACCTGGGCGGGCGGACGGCGCTGGCCGAGGCCCGCCTGGTCGACGGCCGGGACCGACTGCTGGCGACGGCGACCAGCTCGATCCTGGTCCTGCGCCCCGCCTGACCGGACCGGTCGACGGGACGCGCGCTCACCAGAGCGGGTGCTCGGAGGCGACCGCGGGCCAGCGGCGCTCGAGGGCGGCGAAGTCGGGGTGGTCGCGGTGCGGGGCGGCCAGCAGGCACAGCACCCGGCCCAGCTCGTCGAGCCGGGCCCGCGCCGTCGAGGTCCCGCCGTCCAGGCGCAGCCAGGTCTCGGCAACCTCCTGACGGGCCCGGGCGTGGGCGATCTCCCGGACGACCGGGCCACCGTCGGCGAGTTCGGCGCGGACGACGTCCTCACGGCTGCGGTCGAGCACGAAGCGGGCGAGGACGGCGAGCGCGGAGCTGCCGGCAGCTGGCTCGGCGTCGTCCTGCTCGACGGGGTGGCGGTGTGCGACCGGCTGGGGCCGGGTCGTCGTCAGGTCCGTCACGGCGTACCTCCACGGTTCAACGGGGACGTTGAGTTGTGCACAACGGTATCAGATGCGGAACCATTCCGCCCGCCCCGATCGGGCCCTGCGGCACCCGCCGGTCGCCGTACGCTCCGGCCGTGGACACCGACGGACAGCCCGACCACGCCCGGGGCACGCTGCCCTCCGGCCAGGCCTGGCAGAGCTGGACCCCGCCGCAGACGACCGGGGTCGACGGGGTGGTCGCGCTGGTGCACGGGGTGCACGAGCACGGCGGCCGGTACGCCCACGTGGCCCGCCGGCTGGCCGCCGACGGCTGGGCGACGTTCGCCGTCGACCACCCCGGACACGGCCGCTCCCCCGGCTCCCGCGGCACGATCGGCTCGATGGCCGCCACCGTCGAGGGCGTCCGGCAGCTGGTCGCGCTGGCCGGTGCTGCACACCCCGACGTCCCGGTCTTCGTCTACGGGCACAGCCTGGGCGGGCTCGTCGCCCTGCAGTACCTGACCGGTTCGCCGGACCCCCGGGTGCGGGGCGCGGTGGTGTCGGCCGCGGCGCTGGACACCAGCACCGCCACCGGACTGCAACGCCTGGTGGCCCCCGTGCTGTCCCGGTTCCTGCCCGACCTCCCGGTGCTCGCCCTGGACCCCACCACGATCAGCCGCGACCCCGCCGTCGTCGCCGACTACGAGGCCGACCCGCTCAACCACCACGGCAGGATGACCGCCCGCACCGGCGCCGAGACGATGGCGACGGCCGCCGCGATGCCCGCGCGGCTGCGCACCCTGACCCTGCCGCTGCTGGTGCTGCACGGCGGTGCGGACGCGCTGATGCCGGTGTCGGTGACCGAGCTGCTGCGCCGCGAGGTCGCCTCCCCCGACCTCACGGTCACGGTCTACGAGGGGCTCGCCCACGAGCCGCACAACGAACCCGAGAAGGACCGCGTGCTCGACGACGTCGCCGGTTGGTTGGCCGCCCACCGCGGGTGACCCCCGGGGCGGTGGGTATCCGGCCGGCACCCGACCCCAGGAGCCGCTCGTGCCCGACCCCCACTCCCCACCGCCCACGGTCGGGGTCCTGGCCAAGGACCCGTGGCGGGTCGACGGTCCGCTTCGTGCAGGCCCCGGCCGACGTCGGCCGGGTGCGCACCGACCCCGCCGGCTGGGCCCGGCACCTGCTCGGCGGCCGGTTCACCGACGTCGAGACCGGGGTGGCTGTCAGCGAGCGGTCCACCGTGCTGCCCGGCTCCCGGGGGACGACGGCCGAGCGGCTGGACGCCGCAGCGCTCCGGGTGTTCCTGCACCGGTCGGGCTGGGCGCCGGACCTGACCGTCGTCCAGCTGCCCTGGGAGTGGCGCGGCACCCAGGGGTCGCCCGGCCGGGTGGTCTTCGACTGCACCGACGACTGGTCGCGGCTGCTGCCGCACGCCCGTGGCCTGCCCGACCAGCTGCGGCGGATCGCCGACGAGGCCGACGAGGTGGTGGTGGTCGACCCGGTGCTGGCCCCGCTGTTCCCCGGACGCCGTCCGGCGGTGGTGCCCAACGGCACCGACGAGGCCCTGCTGACGGCTCCGCGGCGGAGGCAGCGCCGACCGTCGACGATGGTCTACGTCGGCACGATCGCCGAGCGGTTCGACGTCGAGGTGGTGCGCGGGGTGCTGCACCGGTTGCCGGGCTGGACACTGGAGCTGTACGGGCAGCTGGCCTTCCCCGACCGCGCCCGGGCCGCTGCCGAGCGGTTCGCCGCCCTGCTGCGCGAGTTCCCCGGCCGGTGCACCCACCACGGCCTGCTGCCCCGGTCGGGGCTGGCCGACGTGCTGGACGCAGCCACCGTGGCCCTGGTGCCCGACGTCCCCGAGCGGACGCTGGGGCAGTCCTCGATGAAGGCCCACGACCACGCCGCCCGCGGCCTGTCCACGGTCGCCACCACCGGGCACCACGAGGAGGCCGGCGAGGTGGCACCGCACACCCGCGTGGTCACCGGCGCCGGAGAGGCGGCCGACGCCGTGCTGGCCGCGGCGACGGAGCCGGGGGCCTGGGCCGACGCACGCCGGGACTGGGCGGCCCACCGCACCTGGTCACACCGGACCGACGCCTGGCTGGCGGCCGCCTGGCCGGCCGGGGTCAGGGCAGCTGACCGGTGAAGACCAGGGTCTCGGCGATGGTCCGCAGCTTGGTGTTCGTGCGCTGGGAGGCGTGCGTGAGCATCGTGAACGCGTCCTCGGGCGTGACCTTGTGCCGCTCCATCAGCACGCCCTTGGCCTGCTCGATGACCGCGCGGGAGGCCATCGCCGTGCGCATCTGCTCGGCGGTGTCGACCGCCCGGGCCATCGCGTCGGCGTTGGCGACGGCGATCGCGACGAAGGCGGCGACCTCCTCGGCGACCGCGACGTCCTCGTCGCTGAAGGCCTTGCGGGTGGTCGCGTAGTTGTTCAGCCCGCCGATGGTCGCGCCCTGGAAGGGCAGCGGGACCGACAGCGAGGACAGCGCGCCGCGCTCGGCGGCCTGCCGGGCGTAGTCGGGCCAGCGGTCGTCGGTGGACATGTCGTGGACGACGAGGGTGAGGCCGGCGCGGGCGGCGTCCATGCAGGGGCCGTACCCGCGCTGGTACTGCAGCTCGTCGGCGTCGGAGGCCAGTTGGCCGCTGTAGTTGACGGTGAACGGGTCACCCCCGCGCATCAGGGTGATCGAGGTGGCCTCGGTGTGCGGGATGGCCGACCGGGCGATCTCGGTGACGCGGCTCAGCGACTGCGCCAGCGGGACGTCGCCGAGGGAGACGGAGGCCAGGGACTCGGACAGCGCGGACACCGGTCCATGGTGACCTGCCCGGGCGGGGGTCCGCCACCGGCGTTTGTCGTGGACCGGGGACGGGCAGCCTCGGGGTGGTCGAGCCCGGGCCGCACGCACGACCCCCGGACGAGGTGCCCCGTGACCACCACCACCCGACCCGCACTGCCCTCCATCGCCGACCGTCCCGAGTCCGATCTCGGCGGACCGGCCAGCGTGCTGGTCCGCCAGCGCACCGACCACGTGGAGCTGGACCGGCTGCTGCACGAGCTCGACGGCAGCACCGGCACCGGGCAACGGCGCGTGCTCCGGGCGATCGACCGGCTGGTCTTCAGCCACGCCTTCGCCGAGGAGGTCGTGCTGTGGCCGGTGCTGCGCCGGACGCTGCCCGACGGCGAGGAGCTGACCACCCAGGTCGAGCAGGAGCACCAGGAGGTCAACGACCTGGTCGCCCGCCTGGAGACCCTCGGCGACGACGACCCGGAGCGCGCCCGGGTGCTGGACCGGCTGACCACCGTGCTCCGCGAGGACGTCCGGGACGAGGAGGACGAGCTCTTCCCGCGGCTGCGCGAGCGGTTGGACGACGCGGCCCTGGTGCGGCTGGGCCGGGCGTGGGAACTGGCCCGTCGGGTGTCCCCCACCCGCGCGCACCCGACGGTGTCCCGCCGTCCCCCGGGCAACGCGCTGTCCGGCCTGCCGCTGTCGGTGCTGGACCGCGGCCGGGACCGACTGGACGCCTTCGTGGAGGACTGCACCGACGGCCGCGGTGAGGACTGGGCGGCCCGGGGTGGGCGCGCCCTGTCCGGGGTGCTGGCCCGGGTGGCCGGCCTGGTCGAGCGCACCCCGCCGGCCCGGCACGGCGACACGGCGGCCACCCACCGCTGACCCCCGCGGGCCCCGGTGTCGGTGACACCGGGGCCCGCGGCTCAGACGGCGCGGAGAGCGGCGAGGAGGTCCTCGCGGCGGTCGGGGGCGCCCCCGTGCTGGCGGCTGAGCAGGGTCACGGCGACCGCGTAGGAGTCCTCCCCGATCCAGCCGCGGCCGGCCGCGCACAGCTCCTGGATCCGGGCCAGCACCTTCGGTTCGCGGCTGTAGACGCCGAGCTCGTGCACCTCGGGGACGACGTCGAGGACCCGGTAGCCCAGCGCCTCCGCGGTGGCCAGCGTGGTCACGGGGTCGGCGTAGCCGGCCATCGCGATGACCAGGTGCGGCGCGAGCGCGCCGAGCAGCCGCAGGACGAGGTCGTTGCCGTGCGGGCCGCCCCACAGCTCGGGCATCAGCAGGTCGCCGTCGGGGGCGGGCAGGTAGGGCGGGTTGGACACGACGGTGCGCGGCGCCCCGGGCTCGCCGAGGCCGGCGAGGTCGAAGAAGTCGCCGTGCTCGACGGTGTAGCGGTCCGAGACGCCGGCGGCGGCGGTGTTCTCCCGGGCGCGGGCGACCGAGGTGGCGCTGATGTCGATGCCGCGGACCCGCAGGTCGGGCAGCCCGGCGACGACCTCGGCGATCGCGGCGGCGTCCCCGGTGCCCAGCTCCAGCACGCCCGCGGCGTCCCAGCGGAGCAGGTCGCGGTGGCGGCGCAGCAGGGTGTCGACGCCGGCGGCGAAGTGCTGGGACTCGGGAGGGCAGAGGAAGAAGTCGGTGGCGGGTGGCGACAACGGCATCCCGGGGTCTCCTGGGTGTCGAGCGGGAGGACCGACCGGGGCTGGATCGGTGGTGTCCCGGTACCACCGGCGAGAGGGTCTCAACCCCGGGTGTGCGGCCGCCGACGGCCGGTAGGGGGGGTCCGCCTGGGCGTGCTGGCAGGCTGGCCGGCATGCCAGCCCCGTTGCCAGCCCGCCTGCTCGACGCCGTCCTGGACCGGCTGGTGGTGCCCGGCTACAGCCGGCTGGGACCCGCCGTGCGCCGGCGGTGGTGGCCGGCCGACCCCGCGCCCGGGTCGATGACCGGCACGCGGGTGCTGGTCACCGGTGCCACCTCGGGCATCGGCGAGGCCATGGCCGGGGCGTTCCTGGCCCTCGGGGCCACCGTGCACGTGCTGGGCCGCAACCGGTCCAAGACCGAGGACCTGGTGGCCCAGCTGCACCGCGACCACCCCGGCGCCGAGGTGGTCGCCGAGGTCTGCGACGTCGGGGACCTGGACGCCGTCCGGGCCTGGGCGGCGGGGTTCACCGAGCGGGTCGACGCGCTGCACGGGCTGGTACACAACGCCGGCGCGCTGCCGCCGGAGCGCTCGGAGACCGCACAGGGCCACGAGTTGACCTACGCCGTCCACGTGCTGGGCCCGCACCTGATGACCAGGCTGCTGGCGGACACCCTGGTCGACCACGCGGCGAGCGTCGTGTGGATGTCCTCGGGCGGGATGTACGGCGCCACGCTGCGGGACGACGACCTGGAGTTCCGCACCGGGGAGTACAGCGGCGTGCGGGCCTACGCCCGGACCAAGCGGATGCAGGTGGTGCTGGCAGCCGAGTGGGCCCGCCGGCTGGCCCCGCGCGGCATCCGGGTGACCTCCACCCACCCCGGGTGGGTGGCCACGGCCGGGGTGACGGCGTCCATCCCCGGGTTCGGGAAGGCGATGCGCCCGCTGCTGCGCACGGCCGCCGACGGCGCTGACACCACCGTCTGGCTGGTGGCGACCCGGCCGGTCTCGACCGGTGAGCACTTCTGGCACGACCGGGCACAGCGCCCCTCCACCCTGGGCTGGGAGCGCGGTCAGGACCCGGCGGCGGTGCAGCGGTTCCTGGCTGCGGTCGCCGGGGCGACCGGCTGATCAGGCCGTCTCGGCCCGGGCCACCTCCACGTGCGGACGGCGCTGCCAGGTGGCCCACTCGCCGCTGATCTCCCCCGCGGTGCGCAGCAGCGCGGGCAGGTGCTCGCCCAGCAGCGTCTGGGTGGTGGTCTCCGCGGCGTGCACGGTGACGTTGGCCGCCGCGCGCACGGCGCCGGTCCCGTCCCGCACGGGGACGGCGACCGACCGGACGCCGGGGGCGAGCTCCTCGTCGGCCAGCGCCCACCCGCGGGCCCGGACCTCGGCCAGCTCGTCGTGCAGCTGCTCGGTGGTCCGGCCGATGTAGGGCGGCAGGCCCGACCGGCTGGGCTCGGCCAGCGTGCTGGCCAGCTCGTCGGGGGCGAGGCCCGCCAGCAGCACCTTGCCCTGGGAGGTCTGCGCCGCCGGGAAGCGGGTGCCGATCTCCACGCGCAGGGTGATCAGCTTGGGCACCGCGACCCGGGCGACGTAGACGATGTCGGCCCCGTCGAGCTGGGCCATCGAGGAGGACTCCCCGGTGCGGGCGACCAGGGACTCCAGGTGCGGGCGGGCGATGTCCCACAGGCCGAGGGCGCCCACGTAGGCCATGCCCAGGGTGAGCACCTTGGGCGTGAGCCGGAACAGCCCGTCGTCCGAGCGCACGAAGCCGAGCTCCTCCAGGGTCAGCAGCAGCCGACGGGCGGTGGGCCGGGCCAGCTCCGCCGCGGCGGCCACCTCGCTCAGCGACATCGCCGGCCGCTCGCTGCCGAAGCAGGTCAGCACGTCCAGCCCGCGCGCCAGCGCCTCGACGAAGTCCGGCCCGGTCCCCCGCCCGGCCATCAGCCGTCGCCGAACAGGCTGCCCCGCGCCTCGTGCGTGGCGTCGGACTTGTAGTCGGTGTACGTGTACGGGTTGTCCAGCACGTCGCCGCCCTCGGGCAGGGCGGGGTTCATCCCGGCCTGCCAGGTCTCCTCGCCCATGGTCGAGCGCAGGTGCTCGACGGTCTGGTCCACCGAGTGCCGGACGGCGGCCAGGTCGGCGTCGACCAGGCGGTGTCCGCTCTTCACGACCCGGCCGTCGACGACGACGGTGTGCACGTCGCCGCGCTGGGCCTGGAAGGCCACGTGGCCGTAGGGGTTGAGCAGCGGGAAGGACACCGGCGAGTGCTCGTTCCTGATCAGCACGACATCGGCCTTCTTGCCCGGCTCCAGCGAGCCCAGGTCGTCGCGGCCCAGCGCCTTCGCCCCGCCACGGGTGGCCCAGTCGACGACCTGCTCGGCGCGCAGCGAGACGTTGGTGACCGTGTTCCCCTCGGCGTGCGCCTCCAGGTGCTCGCGCGACCGGTCGGCGCCCAGCGTCGTGCGCATGGCGGAGAAGAGGTCGGCCGACCACCAGACACTGGTGTCCATCGACAGCGACACCGGGATGTCGTGGTGGCGGACCTGCCAGGTGGGCGGGTAGCCCTGCCCGGCGCTCTGCTCGGACTCGGTGGACACCGACACCGACCCGCCGGTGGCGGCGATCCGGTGGTAGCTGTCGGTGGACAGCGAGGCGGCGTGCACGTAGACCGTCTCCGGCGTCATGAAGCCGCCGTCGTGCATGAGGGCGATGCTGGCGTCGCTGGTCGCGCCCCACACCCCGGCGTGCGTGGTGACCGGCAGGCCGAGCTCGCGGGCGACCTCGAAGGCCGCCTTCTCCGGGAACGCCGGGTCACCGGTGACGTCGAAGGCCAGCTGGAGCCCGAGCCGGCCCTCGTCGCGGCGGCGGGTGAGGAAGGCCTGCACAGCCGGGTCGGCGGTCCACTCCCAGGGGCCGGCCTGGATGTTGCCGTAGGCCAGCACGAACCGGCCGGGGACGGCGAGCAGCGCGTCGGCGGCGGCCTCGGCGTGGTCGACGGTCTGCAGCCCGTGGCTCCAGTCGACGGTTGTGGTGACGCCGGCCTCCAGGCCCTCCCACGCGGACAGCGTGTTGCCGGCGTGCACGTCCTGCGGGCGGAAGTGCTTGCCGTGTTCGAGGTAGTACCAGACGAAGTACTGGGTCAGGGTCCAGTCGGCGCCGTAGCCGCGCATCGCGGTCTGCCACATGTGCCGGTGGGTGTCGATCATCCCGGGCATCACGATGCCGCCGGTCGCGTCGATCTCATGGGTGCCCTCGGGCACGTCCAGCGCGGTGCCGACGGCGGCGATCCGGTCACCGACGACGAGCACGTCGCCGTCGGTGAGCACGGTGTGCGCGTCGTCCATGGTCAGCACGGTGCCGCCGCGGAAGACCATCGGGCGGCCGGGTTCTGGGGTGGACATCGTCGTCGCCTCCTGGGCAGCCGGCGCGGTGCGCGGACGACTGTCCGCTGGACGGTCACGCGTCCGGCAGGTGCACTGTGGGCGTGACGCGGACCACCTGTCAAGAGCTCGTGCTCGCGGTTGACACCGCGACCTCGGGGTGGTGAGACTGCGGTGCCGGTCACACCGGACAGGTGTCCGCAACAGCCGAGGAGTGCCCGACCGATGACCGACCCCTCCCCCACCGGCCCGCTGGCCGGCCTGCTGGTCGCGGACTTCTCCCGCATCCTCGCCGGCCCCTACGCGACCATGCTGCTGGCCGACCTGGGCGCCGAGGTGGTCAAGGTCGAGGGCCCCTCCGGCGACGACACCCGCACCTGGGCCCCGCCGGTCCGCGACGTCGACGGCCAGGACGTCGCCACGTACTACCTGGGCGTCAACCGCAACAAGCGGTCGGTCGCCCTGGACCTGAAGGACGCCGACGACGTCGCCGCCGCCCAGGAGCTGGCCCGCCGCGCCGACGTCGTCGTGGAGAACTTCAAGCCCGGCGGGCTGGCCCGCTTCGGCCTGGACTACGCCACCGTGTCGGCCACCAACCCGCGGGTCGTCTACGCCTCGATCTCCGGCTTCGGCAGCGGCCCGGGCGGTGCCGCGCTCCCCGGCTACGACCTGATCGTGCAGGCCATCTCCGGGCTGATGTCGCTCACCGGGCCCACCGACGGCGAGCCCTACCGCGCCGGCGTGGCCGTGTTCGACGTGATGGCCGGACTGCACGCCACCATCGGCGTGCTGTCCGCGCTGAACCTGCGGCACGAGACCGGCGTCGGCCAGCACGTCGAGGTCAACCTGCTGGCCTCCGCGCTGTCCGGGATGGTCAACCAGACCTCGGCCGCCGTCGCCGGGGAGACCGTGCCCTTCCGGATGGGCAACAGCCACCCCAGCCTGTTCCCCTACGAGCCGCTGCAGTGCGCCGACGGCGAGCTGATCATCACCGCCGGCAACAACGGCCAGTTCCGCAAGCTCGTCGAGGTGCTCGGCGTCCCCGAGCTCGCCGACGACCCGCGCTTCGCCCGCAACGAGGACCGCACCGCCCACCGCGACGAGCTGCGCCCGCTGCTGGTGGAGCAGCTGTCCCGCAAGGGCAAGCAGGAGTGGTTCCGCGAGATCATCGCCGCCGGGGTGCCGTGCGGGCCGATCAACACCGTGGACGCCGGCGTCGCGTTCGCCGAGGAGGTCGGGCTGGACCCCGTCGTCCACGTCGGCGGGGTGCCCTCGATCCGCAACCCGATCACCTTCTCGGCCACCGCGGCGTCCTACCGGCTGCCCCCGCCCGGCCTGGACGAGCACGGCGACGAGATCCGCGCCTGGCTGGCCACCCGATGACCGAGCCCCGCCGCTACGAGACCGCGCTGGGTGCCTCCACCCGGGAGACCATCACCCTGCTGGGCACCGACCTGGCCCGCGACGTCATGGGCACCGTCGGGTTCGGCGAGCTGGCCTTCTGGCTGGCCACCCAGCGCCGTCCCAGCCCCGGTGAGACCCGGGTGTTCGAGTCGGTGCTGGCCGCGCTGGCCGACCACGGGTTCACCCCGACGGCGATCGTCACCCGGCTGACCTACCTGTCCGCGCCGGACTCCGTGCAGGGCGCGCTGGCCGCCGGGCTGCTGGGCGGCGGCTCGCGGTTCCTCGGCGTCACCGAGGACTGCGGCCGCTTCCTGGACGACGTCCTGCGGGCCCAGGACGAGCTCCCCACCGACGACGCCGGCTGGGACGCCCTGGCCCTGGCCACCGTGCAGCGCGAGCGGGAGGCCAGGCGCTTCGTGCCGGGCCTGGGTCACCACGTCCACAAGGACGGCGACCCGCGCACCCCCCGGCTGATGCAGATCGCCGCCGAGGAGGACCTGCTCGGCCCCCACCTGTCGCTGTTCGCCGCCATCGGCCGGGTGCACCCGCAGGTGCTCGGGAAGACGCTGCCGCTCAACGGGGCCGGCGTCTGCGGCGCCGCGCTGGCCGACCTCGGGCTGCCGCTGGAGCTGCTGCGCGGGTTCGCGCTGCTGGCCCGCACCGCCGGGCTGATCGGTCAGCTGGCCGAGGAGCTGCGGCACCCGGTCGCCAACGACGTCTTCCTCTCGGTGGACCTCAACAACCGCTCCGTCCCCCCAGACCCCTACGGAGGCCCCCGTGGCTGAGCTCGTGGCGGTGGTCGCGTCCACGCACCACCCCTTCTACTACCGCACCTCGACGATGCCCGAGGCCGAGCGGCCGCCGTTCGCCGCGGAGTGGATCGCCAAGATCGAGGCCTTCCGGGAGACGCTCACCGCGGCCCGGCCCGACGTGCTGGTGATGGTCGGCAGCGACCACTTCCACCAGCTGTGGCTGGACAACATGCCGCAGTTCCTGGTGGGCAAGGCCCCGTTCTTCGACGCCAACTTCCACAACGAGGAGCGCGAGTTCGGGCTGCCCAAGATGCGGCTGCGCGGCCAGGAGGACCTCGCCGCGCACCTGCTGCGCGACGGGCTGGACCGCGACTTCGACCTGGCGTTCTCCAACGAGCTGCGGATCGACCACAGCATCACCTGCCCGATCATCACGCTGCGGCCCGAGGCCGACCTGCCGATCGTGCCGGTCTACACCAACATCTTCGCCCCGCCGCTCCCGCAGCCGCGCCGGTTCGTCGCCCTGGGCGGGGCGATCCGGGAGATGGTGGAGTCCTGGGCGTCCGACCTGCGGGTCGCCGTCATCGGCACCGGGCACCTGTCCCTGGAGCTCGGCGGCCCCCGCCAGTTCGGGCCCACCGGCCCGGACCCGGTGTTCGACCGGCGGGCGGTGGACTGGATCGCCAACGGGGACGTCGCCGGCTGCCTGGCCGAGGTGTCGCTGGAGTCGCTGCACGCCCCGGGCAACGCCACCCACGGGTTCATGGACTTCATGCTGATGATGGGCGTGGCCGGCGAGGGCGCGAAGGCCGACTTCGTGGAGACGGTCGACCTGTTCCACACCATGGAGGCCTACTTCACCTGGTACCCGGGAGGGGACCCCCGATGAGCAAGTACCTGATCGACAAGTTCCTCTTCTCCGTCGACCGCGACCCGGAGCTGACCGAGCGGTACCGCACCGACCCGGTCGAGCTGGTCGAGTGGTGGGAGCGGGAGCTGGCCGGCTCGCTGCTCAACTGCATCCCGCACGAGAAGACCACCTGGCTGGCCTTCGACGACGACGAGCGGCGGGCGCTGCGCGAGCACGACCACGTGGCGCTGTTCGAGATGGGCGCGCACCCCTTCCTCACCCTCACGCTCTTCATCGCGCTCTTCGAGCGCGACCACGGCCCGATGGAGTACCAGCTGGCCTACGCCCGGGCGATGGACCACGTCACCCAGCCCTACCCGGACATCTCCACGTAGGCCCCACCGAGTGGGTGGTCAGCGGCCTGGTGGGGTGCCGCCGGGGCCGCCGCCGGCCTCCGTGGTGGTGTCGACGCCGACGTCCATGGTGACCGCGTAGCCCTCGGCCACCGAGCCGGTGACGGTCGGGGTCTGCAGGTCGGCGCCGTCGGAGAACACGCCGTCGGTGGCCAGGCTGACCCGGGCCAGGTTGGCCACCGACGCCTCGTAGCCCTCGGTGGCGTAGACGGTCTCGCAGACGTCCTGCGGCAGGGCGATCTGGGAGGTGGCGACGACGGTGGCGGCGTCGCTGATCGAGGCCCCGTCGGGGTAGACCTCGAAGTGCACGTGCGGCCACCGCCCGTCGTAGCAGGCCGGCCAGACGGTGGTGAAGGTGACGACGCCGTCGGCGTCGGCGACCTGGACGCCGCGCAGGTAGTTCTGGTCGGTGATGCCGTCGGAGTAGAGGGAGTAGCCGCCCTCCCGGGTGCAGTGCCAGACGTAGACCGCGGCGCCCTCGTAGGCCCCGCCAGCGGCGAGGTCCTGCACGGTGAGCGTGAGGGTCACCGGGACGCCCTCGGCGGTGCCGGTGAGGTCGCCGAAGCTGGTGGTGAGGTCGCTGCGGACGATGCCGCTCTGGCTGAGGACGTCGGGTCCGTTCGACCCGTCGCCCGGGTAGGGCCCGGCGGTCTCCTCGGGGATCTCCCCCGCCGCGGTCTCCGCCGACGCCGACGCCGTCGAGCTGCTGGTCGAGGCACCGCACGCCGCCAGACCCACGGTGGCGGCGCCGATGCCCAGGAAGCCGAGCACCCGGCGCCGGCTGAGCAGCGTGTCCAGGTCGAAGCGGAGTCCCTGGTCGACGACCTCGTCGTCGGGGCGGGCCAGCGGGCGGCCCTCGTAGGCCGTGTCGGTGCTCATGTCGTCTCCCCGGGTGGTGGGCGCGGACCCGGCCGGGTCCCGCGGTGTCGTGGACGACGGTGCGGGGAGACGCTCGGTGGGTGGCGTGCGTCCGCTGTGCGTCCCCCGTGAGCGGCAGACCGTCGGACCCCTCGGCGACACTGGCCGGGTGCTGCGCTCCGTCGTCCTCGTCCGCCGAGGGGACGACGTGGAGGCCCACGAGGACGGCACGGTCACCCGGCTGGGGCGGGAGGACCTGCCGGCCTGGGTTGCCGCCCGCGAGCCCGGGCACCCCCGCTGGGTCTGGGACGACGCCACCCGCTGGTACCCCGGTCTGCTGGCCGCCGGGGTGCGGGTGGAGCGGTGCACCGACCTGCGGTTGTGCCACGGCGTGCTGCGCCGCTCCGCGCACGTGGACCAGACGCTGCTGGCCGGGGCGGACACCGACGGCTGGGACGCCCTGTCCCCGGTGACCGCCGACGAGCCGGCGCTGTTCGCGTTGGCCGACCCGGCCGACCGGCTGGACCCGATCGCCGAGCTGGCCCGGCAGCAGGCCGCACTGGCGGCGAGCCCGGAGCGGCGCCGGCTGGGTCTGCTGCTGGCCGCGGAGTCTGCGGGTGCCCTGGTGGCGGCGGAGATGCAGCACGCCGGGATGCCGTGGCGGGCCGACGTGCACGACCGGCTGCTGCGGGACCTGCTGGGTCCGCGCCCGGTCGCCGGGCAGCGCCCGGCGGTGCTGGAGCGGCTGCTGCCGGAGATCCGGGCGGCGTTCGGGCAACCGGCGATGAACCCGGACTCCCCCACCGACCTGCTGGCCTCGTTGCGCGCCGCGGGTCTGGAGGTGACCGACACCCGGTCCTGGACGTTGCGGGAGATCGAGCACCCCGGTGTCGAGCCGCTGCTGCGCTACAAGAAGCTGCTGCGGCTGATGCACGCCAACGGCTGGTCGTGGCTGGACGCCTGGGTGCGGGACGGCCGGTTCCGGCCGGTGTTCCTGCCCGCCGGCGTGGTCACCGGCCGGTGGGCCTCGCAGGGCGGGGGTGCGCTCAGTGCGCCGGTGCAGCTGCGCCCGGCGGCGGTCGCCGACGAGGGCTGGCGGTTCGTGGTCGCCGACGTCGCGCAGCTGGAGCCGCGGGTGCTGGCCGGGATGAGCCGGGACGCCGCGATGGCCGAGGCCGCCCGGGCCCGAGACCTCTACCAGGGCATGGTCGACAGCGGCGCTGTGGAGACCCGTACCCAGGCCAAGCTCGGCATCCTGGGTGCCATGTACGGCGGCACCCGCGGGGAGAGCGGGGCCATGCTGCCGCGGCTGACCCGCCGCTACCCGGCCGCAGTGGGGTTGGTGGAGCAGGCCGCCCGGGCCGGTGAGCGCGGCGAGGTGGTGTCGACGCTGCTGGGCCGGGGTTCACCCCGTCCGGGCCCGTGGTCCCGGGGGGACGCCGACGACCCGGCGACCGGGCGTGCGGCGGACTCCCGGCGGCGGGCCTGGGGCCGGTTCACCCGGAACTTCGTCGTGCAGGGCACCGGTGCCGAGTGGGCGTCGTGCTGGCTGGCCGACCTGCGCAACCGGCTGTGGCGGCTGGGCGATGGCCTGCTGACCGACCGCCCGCACCTGGTCTTCTTCCTGCACGACGAGGTCGTGGTGCACACCCCGGCCGCGCTGGCCGACGACGTTGCCGAGGTGGTGCGGGCCGCCGCGGTGGAGGCGGGCCGGCTGCTGTTCGGATCGTTCCCGGTGGACTTCCCGCTCGACGTCGCGGTGGTCCGCTCGTGGGCCGACGCGGACGCCCCCCTCGACCCGGCAGCGGAGGACGGGAACCTGCCGGCAGAGGTCCCGGACACCGACGTCCGGGCCGACTGATCCCGGCGCGGCAGCTGGTCCCTGATCCGGCCCCGGTCTCAGGAGGGCGACGGGGCGTGGACGCGGCACGCGCCGCCGCCAGGGCTCAGAACGGCGGCTCGTCGTGGACCGGCGCAACCCCTGCGACCTCCCGCCCCTGAGCCGCCCGGCGAGCTCTCGCCACCTCGAGTTCGGCGCTGATCTCGGCCGCGACGCCGGCGCGCTCCGCGGCGGTGGCCCGACGGCGGGCACGCTCCTCGGGAGTGGGGGTGCGGTACTGCCGGGGGGTGCGGCCGAACAGCTCGGTGAACGTGTCCGGCTGGGTGCCGGCCGCCACGTGCGCCTCGGCGACGGCCACGGGCCGGGTGGTGCGGGTCCGTCCGCCGGGCGGGGTGACGTGCAGGGTCCCGTCGGCGTCCATGGCGAACGCCCAGCCCGGAGCGTGGGTCTTGAGCCGGTGGTGCCGGCGGCAGAGGCAGGCCAGGTTCGTGACGCACGTCGGTCCGCCGGCCCCGGGGTCGTGGTGGTCGCGTGGGACGACGTGGTCGAGGTCGACGAGGTCGGCTGGTCGGTGGCAGCCGGGGAAGCGGCAGTGCTGGTCGCGGGCCTTGACGAAACGGACCTGCGCGGCACTCGGCACGTACCCCTGGACCTCGGGCGGTGGACCCAGTCCCGCGCCACGACGGTGTGCGGAACGCGCCTCGGACGGTGACGCGACCGCCCGCAACCGGCCGGCGCTGTCGACGACCTCGAACCAGACCTGACCCCCGTCGACCCGTCCGCCGGTGCGGTGACCGGCCAGGGCACCGGACCGAGCCAGCAGCTCGGCCACCGCGACCGGACCGACGCTCAGTCCACCGATCGACGCCGTCCCCGGCGTCCGTGGCCCTCGCGCAGCCGCGACTGCGTCCAGGGCCTCGGCCCCCGCAGCGCACGGCGCCGGACCCACCGGTGCGGCAGCTCCCGCGGTCAGGACGGGAGCCAGGTGGTCGGGGTGGTCGTCGCGGTGGTCGTGGAGGTCGGCCAGGTCCACCCGCAGGCGCAGCTGCCAGCTGGCGCGGGCCACGTCCTCGGGGAGCGTCTCCCAGGGCCGAGTCAGCAGCTGGCGCAGCGCGTCCACGCGGAGCTGCCCGATCGGGCGGCGGTCACCGCCCTTCCGCATCACCGCGGCCATGGCGTCGACCACGGACTGCATCGCGGCGGCGTCGGCGGCGTCCAGCAGGTCGGCCCGCAGTCCCGCGAGGCCGTCCCCGGACCCCGCCGTCGTCACGTTCTGCTTCCGCCGGCGGCGCTCGGCCCGCCGTGCGGCCTCCGCCGGGTCCGCGGCGATCAGCGCCCCGGCCACCCGGTCTGCGAGTGGGGTCGGGCCCAGGCCCTCGCCGATCCAGGCGAGGCCCAGGGCCGCCACGTGGTCGACGACGTCGTCGTCCATCCCGCCGCCCGCGGAGCGCTTGCGGTGGCCGAGGGCGTCGACCAGCACCTGGCACCGCCGGACGTCGATCTCCCCGTCCGCCAGGGCGGCCCACACCCGCGGCAGCTGCTCGGCGAGCACCCGCTGCTCGTCCACCAGCGCCGAGGCGGACCCGACGCTGATGCCCAGCACCACAGCGACCTCGTCGGCCACCCAGTCGTCCGGCCGGTCCGGGGTGGACGGGTCGTCGGCGCGGGCACCGGGCAGGCGTTCCTGGGTCGGCTGCAGGGCGGCGAGCCGGGAGACAGCTGCTGCCTGCAGCGCGTGCAGCTGGGCCTGGGCCTCGGCCACGTCGCGCAGGACGGCGTGCACCGCGGCGCGGTCGCTGCGTCCGGTGACCAGCAGCTCCGCCAGGCGGGTGGGCCGGACGCTGACGTCGGCCGGCAGGAGCCCCGCAGCCACCTGGGCGACCCGCTCGGCCTCCAGCACGGTGGCCCGGGCAGCAGCTGAGGTGAACACCTCGACCTGCCTGACACCGAGGGAGACGCCGAACCGCGTCCTGGTCACGACCTGCTCCACGTCCCACCTCGCGCTCGGTTCGAACACCTGTACGAACCCTAACGCACCTGTCGCGTCCGGACAAGGCAAACGTGCAGCTCAGGACGAAGGCAGCCGACCGCTACGCCCGTGCTCACTCCGCCGCGGGAGAGGGACGGCCTCAGCGTGTCGACCTGTTCGCCCACCCACGGAGAAGGCCGGCTCGGGGCGGCGGATGCAATCACCAGGGACACCAGACCGACTGCTGACGCGACTCTCCCGCCGGGAGTCGTCCGGGCAGGACTGCGGGACGGCGCAGGTGGATCGCGGACCCGGGTGGACGGGGCGACAGGGTGGCCCGCCGAACGCGCCCCCGGTCGCAGAGCCCGGCCGCCGGACTGCACGGGACGGGGGCAGAGACAGCCCGGCCCTAGGCTGCGCGGGTGCCGTCCGACCGGGTCCAGCAGCTGGTCGACGCGCTGGCCGAGCGGCTGCAGCGCTCGGTGGTCGTCGACGACCCGCAGGTCCGGATGCTGGTCACCAGCCGGCACTTCGGCGACGAGGACGACGTCCGGGTGCGCGCGGTGCTGCAGCGCGACGCCGGGCCCGCGGCCGTGGCGCACGTGCTGGGTTCCGGGGTCGCGTCCTGGCGTCAGGCGGGCTGGATCCCGGCGGAGCCCTCGATCGGGATGCACCCGCGCTGGTGCGTGCCGTTGCGCTGGCAGGGCGAGCTGCTGGGCCTGCTGATGGTCATCGACGTGGCGTCCGCGCTGGCCGACGACGAGGTCGCGGTGATCGGGTCGGCCGCCGGCGAGCTGGCCGCGGTGCTGGTCGGCGACCGGCACGCCGCCGACGCCGCGACGGCCGCCCGGGACGCCGTCGTCACCGCGCTGGTGGGCCGCGACCCGGCCGCCCGGACGGCGGCGCGGGCCGAGCTGGCCCGGACCGGTGCGCTGCCCACGGGCCGGCACGTCCGCGCGGTCGTGCTCGCCCTGGACGGCGTCGCCCCCGCGGACACCGAGCACGGCCGGGCCGCGGTCCGGCGCGGCCTGGTCGCGCTGACCTCACGGTCGGCGGGCACCGTCCTCGGGGCCGTCACCGACGCCGGCGGCAGCGCGTTGCTGGTGACCGCCGGCCCGACGGAGGACGCCACGGTCGCCGGCCTCGCGGGCCTCGCCGTCGCGGAGGTGGCCGCGGTGGCCGCCGGCCGGTTCGGCTGCGTCGCCGGCACCGGCCCCGCCGTCGAAGGGCTGGACCGGGCGTGGACGTCGCACCGACAGGCCGAGCTGGCCACCCGCGCGGTGCCCCGGTTGGCACCCGGGCCGGTGGTGGACGCCGACGGGCTGGGCGTGGCCGGCGTGCTGCTGCGGGTGCCCCGAGAGGAGTGGGACGAGACCGCACTGCCCGTGGAGCTGGCCGCGCTGGCCGCCGGGGACCCACAGGGCCGGCTGACCGACACCCTCACCGCCTGGCTGGACGCCGGCGGCAACGCCCCGGCAGCCGCCGACGCCCTGCGGGTGCACCGCACGACGCTGCACCACCGGCTGGACCGGGTCCGCGAGCTCACCGGCGCCGACCTCGACGACGGCGGCACCCGGCTGCGCCTGCACCTGGGGCTCACCGTCGCGCGGCTGCTGGACGGCTGAGTCCTCGCCAGCGAGCACGTGAGGGGCCCACCGCGCTCGCCGCGGCCGTGGTGTCCGCCGTCACAGGCGACCGATGATCACCCGGTGGGTCGACGGCGACCCGGCAGGAGGCACGACATGGCCACGTTCACCACCACCGACGGCGTCGAGATCGACTTCCGGGACACCGGTGCCACGGCCAGCGGGCGCACCCTGGTGCTGTTGCACGGCTGGTCGCAGTCGAGGGCCACCTGGGACCGCGCCGTCCCGGCGCTGGCCGCGCAGCACCGCGTCGTCAGCTACGACCACCGCGGCCACGGCCGCTCCGGCAAGCCCGACCACGGTACCCGGGTCGCCCGGCTGGCCGCCGACCTCGCCGAGCTCGTCGCGCACCTGGGCATCGGCTCCTACGACCTGGTCGGGCACTCGATGGGTGCCTCGGTGGCCTGGAGCCACATCGACAACCAGGGCACCGGCGCGCTGGACTCCCTGGTGGTCGTCGACCAGCCCAGCGCGTGCGTCGTGCTGCCCTGGATGACGCCGGAGGAGGGTGCCGCAGCCGGCGCGATCCTGGACTTCCCGAGCACCGAGGGGTTCGTCGGTGCGGTCGGTGCGCCCGATGCGACCGAGACCCGCCGCGCGTTCCTGGTCTCGATGCTGTCCGACGTGCTGCCCGAGGACGACCTGGCGTTCCTGTTCGGGGAGAACATGCAGATGCCCGGCCCGTGGGGCGCCCGGCTGCTGCTGGACCACGCCATGCAGGACTGGCGGGACGTGCTGCCGCGCATCGACGTCCCCACGCTGGTGGTGGCCGGGGAGGTCAGCCACGTCGCGCCGGCGTCCCAGCAGTGGACCGCCGAGCACGTCCCCGGCGCACGGTTGCGGACCTTCGGCGCCGACGAGGGCGGCTCGCACTTCCCGTTCTACGAGGGCCCGGCGCACTTCACCCGTGTGCTGTTGGACTTCATCGCCGGCACCCCCGGCCCCCGTGGCTGACGGGCGGCTGGCCGGCAAGGTCGCGATCGTCTTCGGCGGTGGGCTGAACACCGGCGGCCCGGACGGCGTCACCAGCATCGGGGCAGCCACCGCCACCACGTTCGCCCGGCACGGTGCCCGGGTCGTCGTCGTCGACCGGGACGTCGCGGCCGCCGGACGCACGGTGGACGTCGTCCGGGCCGAGGGCGGGGAGGCACTGGCACTGGTCGCCGACGTGACCGACGGCGAGCAGGTGCAGGACGCGGTCGCCGCGGCGATCGACGAGCACGGCCGGCTGGACGTCGTGCAGAACACGGTGGGCGCGACCCGGCTGGGCGGGGTCGACGAGCTGACCCTGGCCGACTGGCAGCGGACGCTGGCGCTGAACCTGGACAGCGTCTTCCTCACCGCGCAGGCCACGCTGCCGCACCTGCTGGTGCGCGGCGGGTCGATGGTCAACGTGTCCTCGACGGCGTCGATCCGCTGGACCGGCTACCCCTACCCGGCCTACGCCGCGGCCAAGGCGGGGGTCAACCAGCTGACCCGCTCGCTGGCCCTGCAGCACGCCGCGCGCGGGGTGCGGGTGAACGCGGTGCTGGCCGGGCTGATCGACACCCCGCTCGTCTACCAACAGCTCGCCGGGGACGCGGCGCCCGACCGGGTCCGGGCCGAGCGGGACGCGCAGAGCCCGACCGGTCGGATGGGCTCCGCCCAGGACGTCGCGGACGCCGCGTTGTTCCTGGCCTCGGACGAGTCGCGGTACGTCAACGGGGTGCTGCTGCCCGTCGACGGCGGGCTGGCGGCCCGGGTGCTCTAGCGCTGGTCCCGCCGCAGCGGGTGGTCGGCAGGCACCTCGACGAGCACGACGGGGACGCCGTCGGGGTCGGCCACCCAGCACTCGACCAGCCCCCACGGCTCGCGCACCGGGCCGCGGGTGACCGGGACGCCGAGCGCGGCCAGCCGGTCGTGCTCGGCGTGCACGTCGCGGACCTGCAGCCACAGGCTCATCCCGGCCGGTGCGGTGTCCCCGCGGCCGGACACCTCGAGCAGCCCGCCGCCCCCCAGGAAGTACACGACGCCCCGGTGCTCGGGTGGCCCGAACTCCCGGTGCACGGCCAGCCCCAGCGTGCCGGCGTAGAAGGCGTGGCTGGCATCGGGGTCGGTGGGCCGCAGGAGCAGCCTGCTGCTGAGGACGTCCATCGGTCGATGATGGACCCGTGATCGACCCCGAGCTGCTCGCCGCCGCCTCCTGGACCACCGCACCGGCCGCCGTCGAACACGTCGACGGCACGCTGCGGGTCACCGCCGTCGAGGGCAGCGACGCCTGGCGGCACACCTCCTACGGCTTCGTGCACGACGACGCGCACGGCCTGCTCGCCCCCTTCGGCGCCCGGGACGCCCTCGAGGTGTCCTTCGACGTCGCCTACGGCCGGCAGTTCGACCAGGCCGGGCTGCTGCTGCGCGCCGGCGCTCAGGAGTGGGTGAAGGCCGGGGTCGAGGTGTCCGACGGCGTGCCGCAGGTCGGCGCCGTCGTCACGCACGGCACGTCGGACTGGTCGGTGGCCCCGGTGCCCGACTGGGCCGGCCGCCGGGTGACGGTCCGCGCCAGCCGGGACGGCGACGCGGTGACCGTGCGGGCGCGGGTGGACGACGAGCCGTACCGGCTGGTCCGGGTCGCACACGTCGACCCGGCCCTCGAGCTGCGCGCCGGGCCCTACTGCTGCGCCCCGACCCGGGCCGGGCTGACCGTCGTCTTCACCGGCTGGCGGCGGACCGCCCCGGACGCCGCCCTGCACGACGAGGGGGCCGGGACGACCGGTGGATGACCCGCCGGTGAACAGCTCGCGACGTGGGCCCGGGGACCTCGCCCGCCCGGGTGAGGGAGCGGCACCGGCCCTGGGGCGGGGGTCGGTCGCCGTCGACACCAGGGACGTGATCGACGTGCTCGGCCTGGACCGAGGCCACCTGACCGCCCTCCACGACGCTGACGCCGGGCTCCCCGGCCTGGCCGCGCTGGCCCGCCCCGTCCCGGTGCTGGCGGCCGACACGACCATGGAGCAGGTCGACCGGGTCTTCGCCCGGCACCCGGAGGTGCCCTGCGTCGCGGTCGCCCACCCCACCGTCCCGGCCCTGCGCGGCCTGCTGGAACGCACCCGGTTCGACGCCCTGATGAGCGGCCCCTTCGGCTACGGCCGGTCGCTGCACGCCCGCCGCGAGCTCCTGGACACCGCCCAGTGGGACGCCCTGCTCCTCACCCCGGGCACCGGCGTCGTCGAGGCCGCCTCCCGCGCCATCACCCGCTCGCCCGGCTTCGTCCACGACCCGGTGCTGGTCGCCACCGAGTCGGGCACCGCCGCAGTGGCCATGCCGGCGCTGCTGGCCGCCCTGGCCCGGGCACTCGCCGAGCGGGCACTGACCGACCCGCTCACCGGGCTGGCCAACCGGGCCGCCTTCTTCGGCCGGGTCGAGGAGTCCTGCCGGCGCAGCGCCACCCAGCCCGGGCACCAGAGCGCCGTCGTCTTCTTCGACCTCGACGGGTTCAAGGCGGTCAACGACACCTGGGGCCACGAGACCGGCGACGAGCTGCTCGTGGCGGTGGCCGCCGAGCTGCGCCGGGTCGCCCGCCCCACGGACCTGGCCGCCCGGCTCGGCGGCGACGAGTTCGCCGTCTGCCTGGACATCGACGGCGGAGGGACGGCGACGGGCACCGCTGCCGCCATCGCCGGCCGGCTGCACGCCGCGGTGTCCCGGGTCGGCCGGGCCACGCCGGGCGGTGTCCGGGCCTCGGCCGGCGTGGCCGTCTGCGCCCCGGGCGCGGCCATCGACGCCGGCGACCTCGTCCGCGCCGCCGACCTGGCGATGTACACGACCAAGCGGGCCGGTGGCGACGCCGCGTCCGAGCCCGTCCTGGTCCACGCCGCCGCCGACGTCGACCCGCTGCAGAACTCCACCATCGGTGCCGCCGCAGCAGCCGGCGAGCTCGTCCTGGACTACCAGCCCATCGTGGAGATGACCACCGGCCGGGTGGTCAGCCTGGAGGCGCTCGTGCGCTGGCGGCACCCGCGGCTGGGGCTGCTGGCGCCGGGGGCCTTCCTGCCCGCGGTCGACCGCCGGGGCCAGCTGCCCGACCTCGACGACTGGGTGCTGCGCACCGCGTGCCGGGAGTTCGCCACCTGGTCCACCGACGGGCCCTTCCTGAACGTCAACGTCAGCCCGGCGACCCTGCTGGCCCCCGGGTTCCTGGACCAGGTGCTGGCCGCGGCCGGCGCGGGCGGCCTGCCGCCGGAGCGGCTGCGGATCGAGGTGCCCGAGCACCTCCTGGTCGACCAGCTGGACGCCGTCGCCGACACCCTGTCAGCGCTGCGCCGCGCCGGGGTCGCACTCACCCTGGACGACGTCGGGGCCGGGGACACCTCCCTGCGGCACCTGCGCGACGTCGACACCGACGGGATCAAGATCGACCGGTCCTACGTCGCCGGCGCCGTGGACGACGTCAAGGACCGGGCGCTCGTGCAGCTGCTGGTGGCCTTCGCCGACCGGACCGGCCTGGCGGTGACCGCGGAGGGCGTCGAGACCGTGGAGCAGCGCGACCTGTTGACCTCGATGGGCTGCCGCTACGGACAGGGCTGGCTGTTCGGCCGCCCCGGCCCGCTGCCGGCGCCCTCCCCACGACCGACGCGGGACTGAACCGGTCACCCTGCGGGGCACCGGCCCGGGTGCACCAGCTGCGTCGTCCAGAGGCCCGGCAGGACCTCGCGGTGACCCAGCTCGACGAAGCCCGTCCGCGTGTAGATTGCCCGGGCGGGCGCGTTGGCCCGCCCGGTCGACACCGTGGTCGGTCGTCCCGCGGCCCGGTCGAGGACGGCGGCCAGCAGCGCCGTCCCCACCCCGCGACGGTGGGCCGAGGGGGCGACCACCAGCCGGTCGACGTCGAGGCCCTCCGGCGCGGCCGTCCAGGCCACCGCGCCCACGAGCCCGTCCGGACCGGTGGCGGCCAGCCACTGCAGGGGTGCCGCACGCAGCTCCGCGAGCGTCTCGTGCAACGGCGGGATGCGGTCGTCACCGATCAGCGCGGCCTCCACCCGGTAGGCCTCGCGCTGCAGCTGCTGGAGCCGGAAGGCGAGGTCGTCGTCCCGACCGGGGACGACGGACGTGATCCACGGGGTCGTCACCCGCCCATCCTCGCCGTCGCGGTGACCCGGGCCACGGGCGCGGGGACGCCTGGGACTGGAGGGGTGACGGGCCGGTCCGACGCGCTCGCCTACCGGCCCCGGCCCACTCCCCATGTCACCCTCGGTGCCGAGAGACCACCAGCCGGTCACGACCCGACCGCGACCCGACCGTCCAGGTCACGACCCGAGCCGGAGTGCCCCTGTGCCACGCGACGACGTCCCCGGGACGCAGCTGCCCCCGCGGCTGGACCCCCGGGCCGGCCGCCCCCGCCGCGACCCCGAGCAGACCGCCGGCCGCTCCGCCGGCTCGGCCCGCCGGGTGGCGACCGCCGTGCGGCTGCTGGCCGGGGTGATGGCCGTGGTCGTCATGGGCGGCAGTGGCTGGGGCTGGTACCTGGCCCGGGTGGCCGAGGCCAGCATCACCCGCACCGACGCGATCCCCACCGACGGCAACGTCGACGCCTCGGGCACCGGGCACGCCGGGCAGGAGATGAACCTGCTGCTGGTGGGCCGCGACTCCCGCGCGGGTCTGACCCCCGAGCAGGTCGCCGAGTTCAGCACCGGCGACCCCTCGGGTCTGCTGAACACCGACACGATGATCCTGGTGCACATCCCCGCCGACGGGTCCGCGGCGTCCTTCGTCTCCATCCCCCGCGACCTGTACGTGCCCATCCCCGGGCACGGGTCGAACAAGCTGAACTCGGCCTTCGGGTTCGGCTACAACGACACCGACGGCGACGAGGCCGCGAAGAACTCCGCCGGCGCGCAACTGCTCATCCAGACGATCAGCCAGACGACCGGCGTCCAGATCGACCACTACGCCGAGGTCAACCTGCTCGGCTTCATCAACCTGACCACCATCGTCGGCGGGGTCGAGGTCAACCTCTGCGAGCCCTCGCAGGACGACATGTCCGGCGCCGACTTCGAGGCCGGGCCGCAGACGATCAGCGGCGCCGCCGCGCTGGCCTTCGTCCGGCAGCGGCACCACATCGGGGTCAACAGCACCGACCTGGACCGGCAGGTGCGCCAGCAGGCGTTCATCGCCGGGCTGCTGCGCAACGTGCTGTCCTCGGACCTGCTGCTCAACCCGGTCAAGCAGCGTGAGGTCATCGAGCAGGTCGGCACCAGCGTCGCCGTCGACCAGGGTCTGGACCTCTTCCAGCTCGCCGGCCAGATGCAGTCGGTCCGCCCCGGCAACATCACCTTCCAGACCATCCCCGGCATCACCGACGCCACCGTCGACGGCGCCTCGGTCCTGCAGGCGGTCGACGACGACGCGCTGCGCGACTTCTTCGCCGGCCTGGGGACGCCGACCACCCCGGCCGCGCCCACCGTCGTCCCCACCGAGGACGCCCCGGCGCCCGCTGAGGTCGACGTCACGGTGCTCAACGGGTCCGGCGTGTCCGGTGCCGCGGCGTCGGCCGCCGAGGAGCTCGGCGCCGCCGGCTTCCCGGCCACCGTGGGTGGCAACGCCCCCGAGTCCAGCGACACCACCACCGTCCTGCACCGCAGCGGTGAGGAGGCCCAGGCCGCCGTGCTGGCCGCTCAGGTCCCCGGTGCCGCCGTCGTCGCCGACGACACGCTCGCCCCCGGCGCCGGCGTCCAGCTGGTCCTCGGCTCGGACTTCAACGGGATCGGCCAGCCCGTCACCGTGGAGGAGGCCGCCCCCACCGACGGCACGTACGCCTCCGTCGAGCGCACCGCGGAGGACACCAGCTGCATCGCCTGACGCCCGCCATCAGGGCGTGCCCGGTACGCAGTCCTGGCCAGGAGTGCGCATCAGACACGCCCTGATAGGCGCCCGGTCAGGTCTCGACGCGCAACGCGCGGTCGTCGACGCCCACCAGCTGCTCGACCGCGTTCCCCTGCCCGGGGTCGTCTCCGCTGTCGGGGTCGTTCGGGGCGCACTGGCTGACCCCGAGCAGCACCGAGAAGACGATGACGATCGCGACGACGATGGCGCCCAGCACGTAGGTGCGGCCCACCTTGCGGGGCACCCGGCCCCGCTGCTCCTCGCTCACGAGCCCGGCTCGAAGACGGTCCGGACGCAGCCGTCCACCTTGTCCTTGAAGATGCGGTACCCCTCCGCGGCCTGGGACAGCGGCATGGTGTGGGTGGCCAGGTGCTCGGTGGTCAGCTCGCCGCGCTCCATGTGGCCGAGGATCTCGGGAACGTAGCGCTGCCCGTGCTGCTGCGCGCCGCGCAGCGTGAGCCCCTTGTTCATGACGGCGCCCAGCGGGAACTTGTCGACCATCCCGGCGACGACGCCGAGCACGAAGACGCTGCCCCCCTTGCGGCAGGCCCGCACCGCCTCACGGACGGCGACCGGCCGGTCGGTCTGCAACCGCAGCTGCTGCTTGAGCTGGTCGTACACGCCGGTCACGCCGGTGCCGTGCGCCTCCATGCCCACGGCCTCGATGCACACGTCGGGCCCGCGGCCCCCGGTGCGCTCGCGCAGCTCGGCGACGACGTCGGTGGTGCTGTAGTCGACCGCCTCGGCCCCGACGTGCTGGCGGACCTGGGCCAGCCGCTCGGGCAGCCGGTCGATGACCACGACCTGCTCGGCACCCAGCAGCATCGCGGCGCGGGCGGCCATCTGGCCCACCGCGCCGGCCCCCCACACGGCGACGACGTCCCCGGGCTTCGTACCGCCCAGGTGCGCACCGGTCCAGCCGGTGGTCACCGAGTCCGAGGCGAACAGCGCCCGGGTGTCCGACACCCCGTCGGGGACGAGGAAGCACCCGACGTCGGCGTAGGGCACCCGCATGTACTCGGCGTGGCTACCGGCGTAGCCGCCCATCGCGTGGGAGTAGCCGAAGCAGCCGCCGGGGCTCTGGCCCCACAGTCCCTCGGTGATGCCCGGGTCTGGGTTGCCGTTGTCGCACAGGGAGTACAGCTCCTGCCGGCAGTACCAGCAGTTGCCGCACGCCACGAAGGACGGGACGACGACCCGGTCCCCCACCGCCACCTTCCGCACCCCGGACCCGACCTCGACGACCTCGCCGGTGAACTCGTGGCCGAGGACGTCGCCGGTGCGCATCGCCGGGATGTAGCCACCGATCAGGTGCAGGTCCGACCCGCAGGTGACCGTCTTGCTGATCTTGAGGATGACGTCGTGGGAGTTGAGCAGCTGGGGCTCGGGCACGTCCTCGACGGCGACCTCGTTGACCCCGGCCCACACGGCGGCCTTCACAGCACACCCTCCTTCGGAGCCCGCGCGGCCGCGCCCTCGAGCGCGGCGCCCTGCGGGGTGGCCGCCCGGCGTCCGTGCGGCTGCGGGTCGACCCGCAGGACCTCACCGACCTCGACGACCTGCTTGGTCCGGCGCAGTGCGGCGCGCAGCTCCCCGATGCGCTCGGCGTCCGGGGTGCCGCGGAAGCGGCCGGCGAGCTCGGTGCCCCGACCGCCCGGGGCGGGTGTCGTCCGTACCTGGAGGTCGGGTCCCAGGGCGTCGAGCTCGGGGAACGGGCCGGTCAGCTCGTCGGGGTCGGCGAGCACGGTGACCGCGCGCCACCGGGCGGCGGACACGTCGGCCGGCTCGGTGGTGGACGCCTGCCCGATGCCGGGGATCCGGGTGTGCTGCAGCTTGGCGAGGGCGGCACCCCCCGCCCCGGCGACGCGGGTGAGCAACTGGTCCAGGGCCATGGGGGGTACCTCCGAGAGTGGGTCAGCGGGTGGTGGTCCGGCGCTCGTCCAGCGCCAGTGCGCCCGGGCACAGCGCGCCCCCCGCGGTGGCGGAGCCGACGACCTCCGCGCGGGTCGACCGTCCGGGCACGGGTGGTCCTCCTGGTCTCGGGGTGGTCGCGCGGGGAGGGCGGCCCGCAGGCCGCCCTCCCCCGGGGCTCAGCTGGAGCTGGCGCCCTGCACGTTCTCGCGGGACTGCTGGGCCTGGCCCTGCACGTCCCCGGCGGCCGACTGGCCCTCCTCCTTGACCGTCGCGACGGCGTCCTGGGCGGTGCCCTTGACCGACTCGACGGCCTCCTGGGCGGCCGGCTTCAGGGCCTCCCCGGCCTCCTGGGCGGCCTGCTTCGCGGCGTCGACCAGCGGCTGCGAGTGCTCCTTGACCGCGGTCTCGGCCTGGCCGGCCAGCTGCTTCTCCTTCTCCGTGGTCGGCAGCAGCGAGGACACCAGCCAGCCCACGCCGAAGGCGATGAGGCCCGCGGCCATCGGGTTGCCCTGGGTCTTGCTGACGACGGCGTCCGGCGTCTGGCCGACCGTGTCGGCGGCGCTCTGCGCGGCCCCACGGACCGAGTCGGTGGCCTGGTGGGCGGCGTCGCCGACCTTGCTGCCACCGGACTCGGCGGAGCCCATCACCCGGCTGCGCAGGTTGTCCACGGAGGCCTTGGTCCGGGTCACCCGGCGGTCGACGACGCGGGCCGGGTTCACCTTCTCGTTGAGCGCGTCGACGTCGTAGCTGAGGTTGGCGCGGGTGTCCTCGATCTGCTGCCGGATGACGTCCGGGTCACTGCTGGTCATGGTGGGTCCTCTTCGTCATGGGCCGCAAGCAGCTCAAGACGGTGAACCCCAAGCCGGAGCGGACGGTGGAGACCCTGCAG